>NZ_JBNGOT010000020.1:32294-62767 GCF_050589705.1 Sunxiuqinia rutila | reverse complement strand
GGTTCAGCCTGCACCACCTGCCGTTAATGATTACTGCGGTAATCCAATTACCCCAACCTTGGTGACCACACCGGATGCTATTGCTTGTGCTGGCGATATGGTCTGGGTATTTAACTATGAAGACTGTGAAGGTAACAACCATGACTGGAGTTACACTTATACGATTGATATTCCAGACTTCGTGGCAAACATGCCGGCTGACGGAAGTTCAACCGTAGACTGTCTGGCTGATGCTCAGGTTCAGCCTACACCACCTGCCGTTAATGATTACTGTGGTAATCCAATTACCCCAACCTTGGTGACCACACCTGCCGACATTCCTTGTACCGGCGACATGGTTTGGGTATTTAACTATGAAGATTGTGAAGGTAACAACCATGACTGGAGCTATACTTACACCATTGACATTCCGGAATTCATGGCCAATATACCTTCTCCTGGCGCTTCAACGGTGGAATGCATTGGAGATGCAACAGAACCGGTTCCTCCGGTAGTATCTGATGCTTGCAATGGAGAAACGACAGTGGAATTAGTAGGTGTCACAGATGCTCCAGATCCTATTACCAACAATGGAACAAGGACTTATACGTTCCGCTATGTGGATTGTGCAAATAATGAGGCGATGTGGACGTATGTATATACCATTGAAGATACTCAAGATCCAACAATCACCTGTCCGACTACTGTTTCAGTTCCTGCTGACCCGGGAGTTTGCTATACTTTGGCAGAGAACGTAGACTTGGGCACACCAACAACCGATGATAACTGTGCTGTGGCTTCAGTAACGAATGATGCTCCGGTCCAATTCCTGGCAGGAGATACACCAGTGACCTGGACCGTGACGGATGTAGCGGGTAACACGGCAACTTGTGTGCAAATAGTAACTGTTTATGATGCAGAAGACCCAGCCGTAAACTGTCCTGTAAGCGAAGATCAGGTAGTAGAAGCCAATGAGAGCTGTGCATATCTGCATAGTGGAACCGGATGGGATGCCATGGCCACGGATAATTGTGGCGTGAGTAGTTTGACCTATGTCTTGACAGGAGCAACAACCGGCTCAGGCGATACGACGCTTGATGGGGTTGAGTTTAACCTGGGAGAAACAACGATTACCTGGACAGCGATTAATGGAACCGGAAATGAAGTAAGCTGTAGCTTTAATGTTATCGTTAATGATGTGAGTGCGCCAACCTTTACCTGCAACGACCTGATGGTAACATTGGATGAAAATGATTACTATGCTATTACGCCTGAGGACTTAGCATTACTGGCTACAGATATTCAGGGAGAATGTGATGAAGATGTATCAGATTTTACCATTTCGGTGGATACTCAGGAGTTCACCTGTGAAACAATGGGAGAGCAAACAGTGACGGTTAGCGTAACGGATGCTTCCGGAAATACCTCGACCTGTGAAACCACCATCACTGTCATGGATATGGTTGATCCGGTAGTTGAATGTGCCGGCGATGTCGAAGTCACTTTGCCGTCCGATGAAGATTGCATGGGCTTTGTAACCGTTCCTGCTCCGAGCTATTCTGACAATTGTGGAGTTGCCTCAATTACCAACGATTATAACAATACGGCCGATGCCAGTGGAGAATACCTGGTAGGCGAAACCCTCGTTACCTGGACCGTAACTGATAACTATGGAAATACGGTGACCTGCGAGCAGCTTGTTGTTTTGAAAACTGCTCCATTGGCGGTTGATGATCAGGTTGATGTCAATGAAAATGAGGAGCTGGTGATCTACGTGTTGGACAATGACCTGGATTGTGATGAGAACCTGGATAATACCAGTTTAAAAATTATAACTCCACCTGCAGAGGGAACGGCAACTGTCAATGTCGATGGTACAATACGCTACAAACCCAATGTTAGTTATTATGGCGATGATCAGCTGAGCTACCAGATTTGTGATGCTGATGGCGCGTGTGCCGAAGCGGTTGTTGACATTACCATTGTTCCCAATGATGACTTGTTAATTCCGAACGGATTTTCACCCAATGGCGATGGAATCAATGATTATTTCCGGGTTCGAGGAATTCACAAATACCCCAATGCACAAATTGAAATTTATAACCGCTGGGGAGTTAAAGTGTTTAAACGCGATCGTTACGGAGATATTGGAATGTATGGAAATCCCGGCGCATGGTGGGATGGAAGGCCTAATGTGAAGGGAACTTCGAATTCAGAGATTCTTCCGGAAGGAACCTATTTCATCATTCTGATTCTGGATGGATCGAATGTGCACAAAGGAACGCTATACATTAACCGTTAAAATGAACTGAGATGAAGATGATTAAGAAAATGTCAAAGTACGGGATAAGCTTACTGTTGTTACTATCTTCAGTTACAGCTTCATTTGGACAGCAAGATCCAATGTATAGTCAATACATGTTCAACATCCAGGCATTTAACCCGGCCTATGCCGGAACCTGGGAGAGCATTGGAATTATGGCTTTGGGGCGCCACCAGTGGGTTGGTTTTGAAGGCGCACCGACCACGTATACCTTAACGGTGCAGGCCCCTTTGCGTGGCAAGAATGTGGGGCTGGGCTTATCGGTCATCGACGATGAAATAGGAATTGTCAAGCGGCTGGCCATTTTTACCGATTATTCGTATCGCTTGAAGTTGTCGGATGATGTCTCTTTGCGATTCGGATTAAAAGCAGGCTTCACCAACTATGAAAATAACCTCGAAGCTTACCGCTTATATGTTCCGGAAGGAGGGAATGATCCTGCTTTTCAAGGGGTTATTGACAAGAAGTTTATGCCCAACTTTGGGGTAGGAGCTTTCATGTATTCCGATAAGTTTTATGCCGGATTCTCTATTCCGAAATTCCTGCAGAATGACTTTGAGAACGGGGTGGAAAACTATGACACCAATTATGAGCTGCGGCACATGACCTTAATTGGAGGTTACGTGTTTGAATTCAGTGATGCAGTGAAATTTAAACCCTCATTCAACGCCCGGTACATGAAAGGTTCGCCGATTGTAACGGATATCAATGCCAGTTTCTTGTTTGCCGACCGTTTCTGGATTGGAGCGATGTACAGGACAGCGGAAACCTTCGGCTTCAATACCCAGTTCATTATCAACGAAAAGCTGCGGTTGGGCTATGCCATTGACTTTAATACCTCAAACATTAGCTCTTATAACGATGGAATTCATGAGGTGATGATTTCCTATGAGTTGAACTTTGTCAAGTCTCGTTATACTTCACCGCGCTATTTCTAATGCTAGAAAAACTTACTGATATGAAAACAAAATACATACTTGTCGTAACATTCATCCTAATCAGCTTTAGCAGTTGGGCGCAAAGAAGCCTGTTTGATGGCGTGAACATGACGATTGACACCTTATCAATCAACACGCCTTACAGTGATTTTGGGCCTGCGATTATTGAAGATGAATTGGTTTTTCTATCCTTTAGCGAGAAAGACGGGAAGAAGTCGGATAATCAGAACAAGGTGTTTTATGACCTGTATTCGACCAGCTTAAATGCTTTTGGCGAAGTCGTGAGTGACCGGAGCCGGATGGGTTCTGTGGTGTCGAAATACCATGAAGGGCCTTTAGCCTATTGTGCCAATACGGGGGAACTGTTTTTAACCCAATCCAATTGGCAGAATCCACAGGAAGAGAACATGGTGTTCATTAAGAAAAATATTCGGCTGGGAATTGTGGTTTATGAGAAGTCAGGAACGAGCTGGCAACTTAAAGAACGTCTTCCCTTCAATAGCAGTGAATATTCGGTGGCACACCCAACCATTAGTGTTACAGGCGATACCTTGATTTTTGTGAGCGATATGCCTGGCGGAAGCGGCGAGACTGACTTGTATTATACGGTACGAACTGCTGATGGCTGGTCAGATCCGGTGAACCTTGGACCTAAAGTGAACAGTGGCGGACAGGAGATGTTCCCATTTCTGAATACCGACGGTACCTTGGTTTTCTCGTCTGACGGTTTTGGAGGTGCGGGAAAACTGGACTTGTTCTACATTAAGTTCCCGATTCTGGCATCCAGCCAACGTGCTACGTTTACTGGCGACATTAATTCGCCGGCTGACGACTTTGGCATGGTGGTACACAACAACCAGCAATCGGGTTATTTTGCATCCAATCGGGCTGACGGCATGGGTAGCGATGATATTTACTTTGTCCGGTTTGAAGATTATGTGTTTGATGTTATCACGATGTCAAGTAAAACCAAGGAAATCCTGGCTGGAGCACATGTTAATATCATCGATGAAGAAGGCCGCGTAGCTGCAAGCGGTTCAACCAATGATGAAGGAAGGCTGGAAGTGAAGCTGGAAGGCAATACGTCCTACACCTTGGTGGCTACCAATGAAGAGTATATGGAAAAAGTACTCGATTTGAATATGGCCGACCAAACCAACTTTGTGGACGGTAATCTGGAAGTTTTCCTGGATCCGGAATTCGCCTTTAAAGGTCAGGTGGTTGACATTATGGGCAATGTGCCTATTCCGGATGCTTTGCTGACGGTTTCGGACGGCACGAAGGTTGACTCTATTTTGACTGACGATAAGGGCACATTTCGCTACAACCTTGAATCGGACAAAAAGTACCGGGTGGAAGTTGCTGCCTACAATTATTTCGGAACAGAAATCGAATTCAATACCATGGGAATGGATATGGGCGTATTTGATTACCTGATTCAGCTTTATTCGCTCGATGCCGGCTCTCGTATTGCATTGAAAAACATCTATTATGATTTTGGCGAGTGGAACCTGCGTCCGGAGGGTAAACGGGAACTGGACCGCTTAGCTAAAGTTCTTGAAGAGTACCCCGATATTCAGATCATACTGGAATCGCATACTGACTCGCGTGGCACCGATGAATACAATATGGAGCTGTCGAATAAACGTTCGGAAGCAGCAAACGACTATTTAATCTCGAAGGGAATTAGTGCACGACGCATTGACTGGGTTGGTTTTGGCGAAACTCAATTGGTGAATGATTGCGATGGTAGTATTCCATGCACCGAAGAGCAACACTATGAAAATCGTCGGACGGTGGTTGAAATCCGAAAATCGAAAGTAACCCGAAGGGCTAAGGGAAATATTTTCTACTTCTAAATGATAGACATGCTTAAATGAAATCGGGCTGGGAAAGAGTTTCCAGCCCGATTTTTTTATCAGCTATACCGTTCTATTTTTTGATCAACCCATCAATTTTGAGAGGAACTTTAAGTCCTTTGGCCGATTCGCGGCGGGTTAACAACATGGGGGCTGAAACGCCTAAGGATAGGGCCATCAGAATAAAGAAGGCATTCAACCCGTTGTGTATGGTTTCTTCCAACAGTTGGTTGAAGGTGTTCGGATCAATGTTTTCCGTGAGTCGAATAATGCCCAGCATCATGCGGTAGGCAAAGGCCCCGGGCACCATTGGGATCACGGCAGGGATGGCAAAAACAAAAGGGGGAGCGTGTTTGAAATGAGCTGCCCCGATACTCAGAAAACCCACCAACATGGCTCCGGCAAAAGAAGCGAGTATAATTCCACCTCCCAGGTGCAGGGTTAAAAGCTTGGCCGCACCGCCCAGCGCCCCCAGCAAAAATGTTACCCACAGGGTTCGCTTGGGAACGTTGAATAAGATGGCAAAACCAATTGCGGCAAATCCGAGCCAAATCCATTTTTCAAAAAAAGTTAACCATTCCATCGTATCTGTAAATTGAATGCGCATTTGCGCGGGTTGTAACTCGTAAAGTCTAAAAACATCAAGGGTTAAATGTTGTAAATCAGAATTGCACACAATAAGCCGATTGCAATTGCAAAGGCGATGATTAATCCGAACATGCCCCTAACAATGCCGTTCATTAAGTTTCCATCCAGTAAATCGGAGAGCGAATTAATTAGCGGGATACCTGGAATCAGGTATAAAACCGAGGTTGCAAAGGCAAAGTCAGGATGGGTTCCAAGTTGAAGTTTTACGGAAGCACCGGCAATTAAGGACGAAACCAAGGCTCCAAAGAAAATGCACAGGTAAGGGTTGAACCCTTTTTTAACGGCTTCCTGCCGCACAAATAAACCGGCAAAGGTTGCTGAAAAAGTGATGAGCATATCAATGAAACTTCCTCCAAACAAACGGCAAAAAGAAGCTCCGGCCAAACCAACCATCAGCAAAATAACCAATCGGGGATAGTGGGGAAGTGCTTTTAAACGATCAACTTCCTGCTGAATATGATCCAGATCCCATTTTTCGTCAACAATCTGCCAACTCATGCGGCTAATTCCGCTCACAATCCGGAAGTTGGCTCCATGCGGTGACGTGCGTTTTAGCCGGCTGAAAAAATAATCCTTTTCTTCGTCATAAAGGGTCAGCATTAAGGCGCGGTGCGTAATTAAAAGTTCGGCATTATAGCCATAACTGTTGGCAATGCGCATGACAGTCATTCGAATACGCGAGGTATTTGCGCCGGATGACATTTGCAGTGCTCCAATTTCAAGAAGCAACTTACAAAGTTTATTGATCATATCTTGTTTTGTGCTCATGGTCAGCTTTTTGGATCGTTTATTTGACAGCGCGAAATAACTAAAAATATCGGCGATTTGTGCGCAATGAAATCGTTGTACTAAACAATTTAAAGTATTGTTATTATCCTGTTTTTTTCATCGTTGATATAGGTTTATTATACCTTAATTTCCTGAGGCCAATTCAGGTTTTATGCACACCTCTCATACGTAATCGATGGATAATAGGGTTATAGTCTGAAAAATTGGTCAACCGTTTTGTGCTTAGATACTGTCGAATGCAGAAGCAGGACAGCCATTGTTTCGCAATTTTCGGCATCCATTTGAACCTGATTTTGAAGGTAAACTAACTTCTGAACATTCTTGAATCTTCTGCGTTTTTTCAATAGAACCAATTGTTAATGAAAAGTTTGCAGAGTATTTCGCATTTTAAATAATCTAATTTTCAATAAAATCTCAAAAACTATGGAAGAACAATCAGGTAATGTTAGTAAGTGTCCCGTTACGGGAGCAAGAGGAAAGCACAGTGTTGGAACCGGAGGAACCAAGAATCAGGATTGGTGGCCCAATCAACTCAAGCTTAATATATTGCGACAGCATTCGTCTTTATCCAATCCGATGGGGGAGAAGTTCAATTATGCTGAGGAGTTCAAAAGCTTGGACCTGAAAGCGATCAAGAAAGATCTTCACCAGCTGATGACCGACTCACAGGATTGGTGGCCAGCCGATTTTGGGCATTATGGCCCCTTATTCATTCGTATGGCTTGGCACAGTGCCGGTACCTATCGCATAGGCGATGGTCGCGGGGGAGCCGGAGGAGGACAACAACGCTTTGCTCCGCTAAACAGTTGGCCCGATAATGTCAACCTTGATAAAGCCCGTCGATTGCTTTGGCCTATCAAGCAGAAATATGGCCAAAAAATTTCCTGGGCCGACCTGATGATTCTTACCGGAAATGTTGCTCTGGAGTCGATGGGATTTAAAACGTTTGGATTTGCCGGAGGTCGTGAAGATGTTTGGGAGCCGGAAGAGGATGTTTATTGGGGAGACGAAACGACCTGGTTGGAAGGTGACAAACGTTATTCCGGTGATCGGGACCTGGATAATCCATTGGCCGCGGTACAGATGGGGCTTATTTATGTCAATCCAGAAGGACCGGATGGAAACCCGGATCCGCTTGCTGCAGCCAAGGATATTCGCGAAACTTTTGCCCGGATGGCTATGAATGATGAAGAGACCGTGGCACTTATTGCCGGAGGCCACACCTTTGGAAAAACGCATGGAGCAGGAGATGTTGCTCATGTTGGTCCTGAACCCGAAGCCGCCGGCATGGAACAGCAAGGTTTGGGATGGAAAAGTACCTATGGTTCGGGCAAAGGGGGTGATACCATCAGCAGTGGACTGGAGGTTACCTGGACACAAACGCCTGCCAAGTGGAGCTATTATTTTTTTGAAAACCTGTTTAATTACGAATGGGAGTTAACCAAAAGTCCGGCAGGTGCCCATCAATGGAGAGCCAAAAATGCCGGTGACGTTATTCCTGATGCGCATGATCCTTCTAAAAAACATGTGCCAACCATGCTAACCACCGATCTTTCCTTACGCTTTGATCCTGAATACGAGAAAATATCACGTCGGTTTTATGAAAACCCGCTGGAGTTTGCGGATGCTTTTGCCCGTGCCTGGTTTAAGCTGACTCATCGGGACATGGGCCCCCGGGCACGTTATTTGGGCTCCGAAGTGCCTGCCGAAGAATTGCTTTGGCAAGATCCAATCCCTGAAGTGGATCATCCACTGGTGGATGAAAAGGACGTTGAAGCGTTAAAAGCTCAGGTGCTAGGTGCTGGTTTGACGGTTTCTGAATTGGTTGCTACAGCTTGGGCATCGGCTTCCACTTTCCGCGGATCAGACAAACGCGGTGGAGCCAATGGCGCGCGTATTCGTTTAGCTCCTCAAAAAGATTGGGAAGTAAACAATCCGGCTCAACTCCAAAAAGTACTTCAAAAGCTGGAAAATATTCAAAATGATTTTAACAGCAGTCAAACCGGAGGGAAAAAGATTTCGCTGGCCGACCTGATTGTTTTAGCCGGTTGTGCAGGCGTTGAAAAAGCGGCTAAAGATGCTGGCAATCCGGTAAAAGTGCCTTTCACGCCGGGGCGCATGGATGCCTCTCAGGAACAGACCGATGTTGAGTCGTTTGCTGTTTTGGAGCCTGCTGCTGATGGATTCCGCAACTATTTAAAAAGAAAATATACCATTGCCACCGAAGAATTATTGGTTGATAAGGCGCAGCTGCTAAACTTAACTGCGCCAGAGATGACTGTTTTGGTTGGAGGTATGCGTGTTTTAAATACCAATTGTGACCAATCGAAACACGGGGTGTTTACATCTCGTCCGGGATTGTTGACCAATGACTTTTTTGTGAACTTGTTGGATATGCAGGTTGCATGGATGCCAACCGATGATTCGAAAGAAACCTTTGAAGGACGCGATCGGACTTCGGGCGCAGTTAAATGGACGGGCACACGTGCCGACCTGGTTTTTGGATCGAACTCAGAGCTTCGTGCCCTGGCAGAAGTGTATGGTAGTGCCGATGCACAGGCGCATTTTGTTAATGATTTTGTAGCAGCCTGGAATAAAGTGATGAACCTTGATCGTTTTGATCTGGCTTAAAGGCATGGCCAGAAAAATTGAAGTCCATAGGATAAAAAAAGAGCGGTGGTCAGCTATTGACCACCGCTTTATATTTTGTACCACCCCAAACCTGGAAGCAATAACGCATTGGCTGCTTGGTTAAGAAATAATTCCCATTTTACGCATTAAAAAGTTGGCATTCATTGTGGAGGTAACACCATCGGTCAGTTTATAGTCAAACAGTAGTTCCTCCTCAGTCAGCTGAATTTCGAAGCATTTATTGGTAATCTGCTTCGGATATTTCTCAGCCAGATCGGTCAGCTTTAAGTCGTGTGTAGCCACCAGTCCCACCGCCTGAAGCGAGATTAACTGTTCAATCAGTTTAATGGAACCGGATAATTTATCTTCGGAATTGGTGCCTTTCAGCATTTCATCGATAATCACAAACACCGGATTTCCGGCTTTTATTTCATCCAGAATGAGTTTCAGGCGTTGCAATTCGGCAAAAAAGTACGATTCGTCGTTTTGCAGGTTGTCGGTGGTGCGCATGTTGGTGAAAAGCCCAATCGGTTTCATGCTAAACCACGAAGCATTGACCCGGCAGCCGTTCATGGCTAAAATCATGTTGACTCCAATGGTTCGCAGAAATGTACTTTTCCCGGCCATATTGGCACCGGTAATAATCGCGATTTGTCCTGCTCCATTCATCCGAAAATCATTCCCAATATTTTTTGCCTCTTTTATCAGGGGGTGTTTCAGTTCGTTAGCCGTCAGGTGAAAACTGTCTTCTTCAAATTTGGGCAAGGTCCATTCCGGATGGTTGTGGTTGAGGTTAGCCAGGCTCGAAAGGGCATCAAACTCAGCCAGTACATGGAACCACTGCTCAATGCTTTTTCGGTGACGCATTTGCCACTGGTACAATTTGAACGAGCAGCGTAAGTCCCACAATAAAAGGGCATTCAATACCGAGGCAATCAGGAGATTGTTGCGGTAATCAAACTCGCCCATTCGTTTTTGAAGCTCTTCGACGGCTTCACTGGCTTTCTGCTTTCCGGTCAGCAATTGATCTTTCAGCCCGTTTAAAAGCGGATCCTGAAATTCCTTTTCTTCAATAAGTAGCAGGAGTTCTTTGTAATTCGACAAGCGTTTGGCCTGGCTTCCAAACAAGGAATAAAAAGCCTCAGTTGTATTTTTATAAGCGTAGAGAACAGCACCATTAATCAACAGCGAAGCTACAAAAAGTGCCCAAGGCACATTCAAAAACTGGCACAATACGAAGCTAAGCAAGGTGAGTAAGGGCAAGAAAAGCAGAAGCTTTTGGAGTTGCTCCGGTTTCTTTATATCAAGCTGCTCGGTAATTTTCTGCAGAAAGTTGAAATCCTGTTTATCCTTGGTATGTCCTTTTGCGGCAAAAAACTGGCGCCATCGGGTATAATTGGCTAACTCAAGCAGTGCTTTCTGCAATTGCTCAAGCCGTGTGAGGTTGGTTTCGGGTTCGCTTAATTTGTTGGCCAGTTTCTTTTTCCCCAGTTGACTTACCGTACGGTTGATAGACTGAAACAAGGAGCCTGGACCAAAAAGATCCAGATCGTAGGAATAGGGATGATGCGGATCCGTAAATTCACTGCCGCCTTCAAAGTTACTGTAGTCCTCTTCCAGGGCTGCTAATTCGTGCTGGTTAATTTTGATCAGGTTGGCAAAGAGCACTTTTTCTTTTTCCTTTTTCAGAAAAACTTTGATCCAATAAAAAAACAAAGCCACGCTTATCAATGCAACGGACCATGCTAACCACGATGATACTTTGGGTAAATAAATAAGCGCCAGCACTGCCACAACAAAGGCGGCTAATCGCAACAAGGCCAGCTGCCTGATTTGTTTTTTGATGGAAGCAAACCGTTTTTGGTCATAGGCCAGAAACTTGGAGTATTCCTGAAAAAGCGCTTGATTCATTTTAAATAAATTGAGCATGCATAAGCTGGCTGGTAACCAGTAGCAGAGTTGAAGTGAAAATTAGAAATACCAAAAAGATAACCAGCGTTTCCTGGTTGCTGAGCCTGGTTTCTGCTAGTTTGGGCGTCTTTAATGGTAAAAAATAATTTTCAATCACCATCAACAGTTTGTATAGGAGAAGACCTATACCGATGCCAACCAACATGCCGGTTAAAATATCGAAAGGGTAGTGTACTCCCAGGTAAATTCGGGTATAACTGACCAAACCTGCCCATAAAAAGATAAAAACCTGGTAGCGGGCATTTTTGAATATTTTGGCTGTAAACATGGCTACCCCAAAGGTATTGGTGGCATGGGATGAAAAGAAACCATACAATCCTCCTTTGCGGTATACATTGTGCACCAGGTGTTGAATATCCGGATCGTGGGTTGGTCTCAACCGCTTAACCGTTTCTTTAATCAACACTGAAAACTGATCACTAACGACAATAACCAAAGCAAGCAGAATAAGAATGACCACGGCTTTCAACCGGTATTTTCGAATGATAAAAAACAGCAAGGTGAAGTAAAAAATACCCCAGGTTGCGGTTTGGGTGAACAGGGTCATTACAACATCCCAAAAGGGGTTGTGAATTCCGTTGAAAAAGAAAAAGATGGATTGATCGAGTTGGTTTATGGTTTCAATAAATGCAATCATGAGGGATTCAAAATTTGCCAGATTTTATCTTTTAGTTGCAAAATGCCTTGGTTGGTCACCGAGGAGATAAAGCTGTGTGGAATATCGCTGAGCTCAGCACTGATTTCTTGCTGCAACTCTTCATCTAGAAAGTCAGCTTTTGTGATCACTAGATAGCGCTCTTTATCCAATAATTCGGGATTGTATTTTTCAAGCTCATTAAGCAGAATGTTGTATTCCTTTCGGTGGTCCTTACTGTCGGATGGAACCATGAACAGCAACATGGAGTTACGTTCGATGTGCCGAAGAAAACGCAAGCCAAGCCCTTTACCTTCGTGCGCCCCTTCAATGATTCCGGGAATGTCAGCCATTACAAACGACTGGTTGTCGCGGTAGGACACAATACCTAAGTTAGGAACTAAAGTGGTAAACGGATAGTCGGCAATTTTCGGTTTTGCAGCAGAAACAACAGACAGTAGGGTTGATTTTCCGGCACTTGGAAAACCAACTAAACCAACATCTGCCAGAATTTTTAATTCCAGAATTTTCCAGCCTTCTTCGCCTTCTTCACCCGGTTGTGCATAACGGGGCGTTTGATTGGTGGCCGATTTGAAATGGGTGTTTCCCAGACCACCGCGTCCGCCTTTGGCCAGGTATTGGGTTTCACCGTCTTTGGTAATTTCAAACAGAAATTCGCCAGTTTCTCCATCTTTTGCAACTGTTCCTAAAGGGACTTCAATAATGATATCCTCACCATTGGCTCCAAAGCTGCCGTGCCCGCCGCCCGACTCTCCATGGTCGGCATACAAATGTCTTTTGTAGCGCAGGTGAAGCAATGTCCACATTTGCGCGTTTCCTTTTACCAGTACATGGCCGCCACGTCCTCCGTCACCTCCGTCGGGCCCTCCTTTTGGGACAAATTTCTCGCGGCGCAGGTGAGTCGATCCCTTACCACCATTTCCGGATCGGCAAAATATTTTTAC
The DNA here is from genome assembly GCF_050589705.1 of Sunxiuqinia rutila. Lineage (NCBI taxonomy): Bacteria > Pseudomonadati > Bacteroidota > Bacteroidia > Marinilabiliales > Prolixibacteraceae > Sunxiuqinia > Sunxiuqinia rutila. Next base: position 50,030 of record NZ_JBNGOT010000020.1, on the reverse strand, counting down.
GTAGTCAACAAAGTTTTTTTCAGACATGGTATGATCTTGTTAATGTGCAAAATAAACAAAAAAAGACGAATGTGCTCTATACATCCGTCTTATAAATATGGTATATGGCTGGTTAGAATGAACCAACAGCCGTTTTCAGGCGAGCTGCAATTTCTTCTACTGTTCCCATTCCATCGATCCCAACGTGTTTGTCTTGGGCTTCATAGTATTCTTTAATAGGAGCTGTTTTTTCATTGTAAACCGAAATGCGGTTTTCAATAATTGAAACATCCTGATCATCTGAACGTCCTGAGGTTTTTCCACGGAACAACAGACGGTTAATCAGTTCTTGTTTCTCAACTTCCAGGCTAAGCATGCCAGTAATTGGCGTTTGGTTTTGCTCCAACATGGCGTCCAGGGCTTTTGCCTGATCCACTGTGCGAGGGAAACCATCAAAAATAAAGCCTTTGGCATCCGGATTGGCAGCCAACTTATTTTTAATCATTTCAATAACAACATGATCAGGAACCAGCTCGCCTTTATCCATGAATGCTTTAGCGGCAAGTCCTTGCTCAGTTTTTGTTTCAATTTCGTGACGTAAAATGTCACCGGTCGACAGGTGAATCAATCCAAAATTTTGAATAAGAAATTCAGCCTGGGTTCCTTTTCCAGCCCCGGGAGGCCCAAATAGAATCAGATTTAACATGCTAATGTGTATATTTTGGGTTTTTAGTGTATGCTGCTGTTATTCCACCACTTTAAAGATGTCAATCAAGTTACGGCCGCGTCCATCGTAGTCCAATCCATAACCTACAATAAAGTCATTGGGGATTTCAATACCCACATAGTCCAGTTTGACATCTTTTACCAGGGCATCTGGTTTTAAAAGCATGGTGGCCACCTGAATCTCTGCTGGATTCATAGCTTGAAGTTGCTTGACCGTATTGTCAATCGTGATTCCTGAATCAACAATATCTTCCAAAATAATGACAGTTCTTCCTTCCAAACTCTCATTCAAACCAATTAACTCTTTTACTTCACCGGTTGTTTGAGTTCCGGAGTAAGAAGCTAATTTCACAAATGAAATTTCAGCGTCTAACAGGGAAATGCGCTTAAAAACTTCGGCGGCAAACATGAATGAGCCATTGAGGATGCACAAGAACAAGGGATTTTTCCCTACTAAAGTTTCATTCATTTTATCGGCCATATCTTCAATTACTGACCGAATTTTTTCATAGGGAATGAATAATTCAAATTCCTTATCTAAGATCTTTATGTTACTCATTTGGTTGTTTTTTTCGTTAATGGAAAGATGAGTTTCAAATCTGTATATTTTCAATTATTTTAGCTCTGAAATTAAAAAGTACAAAGAAACAAAAATTAATTGAAAAGATGGAAGCGAAAGTTAGTATCATCATGGGAAGTACTTCGGACTTGGAAGTAATGGAGAAAGCAGCGAAAATTTTAGATGAGTTCGAGATTCCTTTTGAAATAAATGCCTTATCCGCTCACCGGACTCCGGAAGAAGTAGAGCGTTTTACAAAGAGTGCGAAAGACCGCGGAGTGCAGGTCATTATTGCAGGAGCAGGAATGGCTGCCCACTTGCCGGGGGTTATTGCTTCAATGACTCCGCTACCGGTTATCGGTGTGCCTATTAAAGCAAGTTTGGACGGTATGGATGCCTTATTGGCAATTGTACAAATGCCTCCCGGAATTCCTGTAGCTACGGTGGCTATCAATGGTGCTCAAAATGCAGGTATTCTGGCTATCCAGATGATGGCGCTGGGTGATGCCGCATTGATGGAGCGTTTGGTGGCATACAAAAGCGATTTGAAAGAGAAAATTGTAAAAGCCAACCAGGACTTATCGGAAGTAAAGTACAAGTTCAAAACGAATTAGTATTTGCATTAAGTTATATTTTTTGTAACTTGAAGATGCTTGTGGCTTAAGGGTGTATTATTTACACCCTTTTGTTATGATTAGAACTTTGGTTTTTATCATATTCGTTTTGCTTGTCAGGACTGGGAGCGCACAGGAGCTCTTTCGTATTCCTGCCAGGTTCCGCTCTCTGGGGAATGCCAGCGTGAGTTTGCAGTCTCCGCTTGCGGTTTTCTCAAATCCTGCCGGCTTTGCCAGTGAAACAACGATGGCTTTTGGCGCGCAGTATGAGAACCGGTTTATGCTGAGTGAATTGAGTACACGCTCCGCATTTTTGCTGCTGCCTGTTGGGCGAACGAACTTTGGGGGCTCTTTTTCCCAATTCGGAGCGTCTGACTATCATGAAGATAAACTTTCCCTTGGGGTGGCTAAACGCCTTTCTTCCCGCTTCTCTGCGGCAGTTCAGTTTCATTATTTTAGTTTGAAATTGCCTGAAAACTGGCAGCGAGCGACTACTGTAATCGCTGATTTGGGGGCGCAATATCAGCTGGCTGATGACTTTTGGCTCGGTGCTCAGGTTTTTAATCCTCATGAGTTGGCTATTGAGGACTTACATCTTGAACTTGATTATCCCATGGTACTTCGTCTGGGTGCCCACAAAACTTTTGACAACCTGCTTTTGGTGGCCTTCGAACTCAAAAAGCACGGGGAGCAGGCACTTGGAGTGAGCTCTGGCATGGAATTGCAGCTTAAAAAACAACTCCAGTTGCGTGTGGGAATCGAAACGCAATGGTCGTTGTTTTCGATGGGAGTGGGCTATTCTCTTAAAGGGATCCAGACAGATCTGACGTTTAGCTACCATCGGTATTTAGGATACTCGCCTTCATTTTCAATTCACTATCAATTACCATGAAAAGAATACTTATAACGTTGTTGGCGGTGTTGTTGGCATGGAGTTTAGGAGCTCAAACCACAGGCGTTGATCTTCAGTCTCAATTGGAGGAGCTAGTGGCGAGTGTGCTGGAGGAAAATGAAAATGCCGATGTGGAGCAACTGTGGAGTGAACTTGAATGGTTGCAAGAGCATCCTCTGAATATCAATCAGGCCGGACGGGAGGATCTTCAACGGCTCTATTTTTTATCCACCTTACAAATTGATCAGCTGCTGGAATATCGGGAAGAATATGGGCCAATCTATTCGCCGTTTGAACTGAATGCAATGGAGGGATTTGACCCGGAATTGATTCAGCTTTTGCAGGTTTTTGTGGTGTTTGGCGAGGAAGCCTATGAGCCGGCAAGCTTTGGCCCAAGACAAGAACTTATGCTCCGGGCCATTCGATTGGTTGAAACACAAAAAGGCTTTCGGGAACCCGCGAAATATGAAGGATCGCCTGAAAAGTTATATTTACGTTACCGATTTTCGTCACCGGGGCTTGCTGCCGGTTTAACCTCAGAGAAGGATGCCGGTGAATCTTTTTTCAGTGGGGCTAACCCTTATGGGTTTGATTACTACAGTGCTTTTGCAACTATTACTTTGGGGCAAAGAAAGCACCAGTTGTTTCTGGGTGATTACTTGGTGCGCTTTGGACAAGGGTTGACGGCCTGGCAGGGATTCTCGCTTTCAAAATCAGCTGAAGTGAGCCAAGTGGCCAAGTTCAATCAGGGTATTCGCAGCTATTCTTCCACCGATGAGAATAACTTTTTGCGTGGAGCAGCTGCCCGCTTTTCAATTCGAGATTGGACGTGGCATACTTTTGCGTCGTATAAGAGTTTTGATGCGAATCGGGACAGTATTGACGGGGAAGCGGTTTTTACGTCTTTTCAGTCATCGGGCTTGCATCGCACTGCCAGCGAAATTGAGGATAAAAATTCTGTTGAGGGACTGACTACAGGAACGAACTTAACGTATTCGGCTGAACGCTTTTCAATCGGGTTTTCAGCGGTTCATTTTCGTTATGAGTTGCCGTTGGCACGAAGACCGGCTGATTACAATTTGTTCTATTTTGAAGGAAAGCAGCTGAGCAATGCTGGTTTAAACTATCAATGGGGCATGAACCGGTATTATTTCTTTGGCGAAGCTGCCTGGTCTTCGGGAGGGGGATTGGCTACCATGCATGGGCTACAAGCCAGTCCGGCAGATGCGGTTGAATATGCTATGGTTTATCGCAACATCAGCAAAAAGTATCAGGCACCGCTGGCCGGCTCTTTTACCGAAGGAAGCCAGGTTAATGATGAACAGGGGATTTACCTGGGGCTGGTGATTCGGCCAGCAGCCAAACTTAGCTTGCGCATGTATGCCGATTTTTTTCAACACCAATGGGTAAAATACACCACGGCAGCACCGGCACGAGGAAGAGAATACCTGGTGCAGGCGAATTATAAGCTCTCGGACCGATGGGATATTTACAGTCGCTATTTTAGGGAGTGCAAGCCTGTTAAGGTTTCGGGAACCTACACTAAAATGAATCTGGATCAGACACGACAAAAACTTCGCGTGCAGCTGAATGGAGCTGTGGGTGAACGTTTCTTGCTAAAAAGCCGGATGGAGTGGGCTTGGTATCAGCATGATCAAAACGCGGAAGGTTGGTTAGTCTTTCAGGATTTTGGATACAAAAACAAGCCGAATACAACCAATTGGTGGTTGAGATTGGCTTATTTTAAGACAGATAACTATGATTCGCGGATATATGCTTACGAAAATGATTTGCTCTACCAGTTCGCCGTTCCTGCTTTTTATGGGGAAGGCATTCGCTTTTACATGAACGGAAAAGTTAAAATATGTGAAAATATTGAAGCCTGGATGAAAGCTTCAAGGAGCTGGCTTCTTGGTGTAAACAGCATTGGTAGTGGCAATAGTAAGATTGATGGAAATCAGCGAACAGAGGTTAAATTTCAGTTAAGATTCAAGTTTTGAGTTGCATTTTATATCTTTGCCGCCAAACCAAAGGATTGGAGCGAAAATGAGCTACGACGATATACGGCCTTATGATGACCACGAAGTCAATCACTACATCAACGTACTGCTGAAGGATAATGTTTTCCAGCAAGTACTTCAGTTTATCTTCCACGATGAAAAGGAGCGGGAAGCTGCAAAACAAATGCTCTCTAAAATTGAGAGTGTTGAGGAACTGCAGAAGACTTTTATGTACACGCTCATCAAAGACTGGATCATTGATAAAACAACCAGCGGAATCAGCTGGAGTGGTTTGGATCGATTGGATCTGTCGAAGAGTTATTTGTTTATCTCAAATCATCGGGATATTATTCTCGATTCGGCTATTCTGAACTACATCATTGTTAATGCAGGGATGAATACAACAGAAGTTGCCATTGGTAATAACCTGTTAATCTATGATTGGATTGTCCACGCAGTAAAACTGAACCGGGCTTTTGTGGTTAAGCGTAACCTGCCGGCGCGTGAGCTATTGGTAGCCTCGAAAAAGCTGTCCAATTACATTCGGGAAGCAGTGACCAAACGCAATCGGTCAGTATGGATTGCGCAGCGCGAAGGAAGAACCAAAGATGGTTTTGATCAAACGCAGCAGGCCTTGTTGAAAATGCTGAACCTGAGTAATGACAAGAGTTTTGTTGAAGGTTTCCGCGAATTACAGATTGTACCTCTTTCCATTTCATACGAGCGTGAACCCTGTGGAATTTCAAAAGTTGAGGAGCTTTATAAACGCGAGTGCTCCGGGTTTGAGAAAACACAGGCCGATGATATGAAGAGTATGGCCTTTGGATTGACCCGCCCGAAAGGACGTGTACATTTTGCTTTTGGAAAGCCTATTGATGCTCCGCTGGACGAGTTTGCTAAAGCCGAAACGGTGAATGAGAGCATTCAGCAGTTGGCCAGCTACATTGATTTGCGCATTTACCGGAACTACAAGCTTTGGCCCAACAACTACCTGGCTGCCGATCTGTTGAATGGCAAAACAGAACATGCGGACAAAGTAGATGATGCCACGCGTGAGAAATTCTCAGAACTGCTTGAGGATTTGGTAAAGACAATCGGGGAAGGCGACCCAAAACGCCAGCAAGAGCTGTTCATGCAAATGTATGCGAACCCCGTATTAAATGCTGAAAAATAGGCAAGAGAAATAGCCTGTTATTTTGTTATTGGGCGGAGTAGGTTCGTCCAAAATGTTAAAGATCCTTTCTTTTACAACTCTGGCATTCATTTTGATAGGTGCTAACTGGTTTTAAAAGAAAGGGTTTTTATTATGAAACGATTCGTTTTTCTTTTTTATGCATTTTTTCTGGCATTTGGATATGTGTCAGCGCAGGATGCACAAAGCACGGAGAAAACAATCCGGCAATTGATAGAGAGCAAGCAGTTTAAGTTTACAGCCAGGTCGGTTACACCGATGAGCGGTGCCACCATAAATTTAACATCTTCTTATGATCTGGTTGTTGACAGTTCTGAGGTGGAAGCCTGGCTTCCCTTTTATGGACGGGCCTATCAGTCCGACTATGGAAGTACGGAAGGAGGCATTAAGTTTAAAGAGCAAGCAAAATCCTACGAGATCGAAGTGAATGAAAAGAAGAAAATGATTGAACTTCGAATTCAGGTGGATACCACCAAGGATACTTACAAAATTTACATTCATGCTGGGGAAAGTGGATATGCCAGCATGAATATCTCGTCAAACAGACGACAGTCCGTTAGTTATTACGGAATCATTGAGGGGCTGGAAGAATAAAAAAAGGCAGGTTGAAACCTGCCTTTTTTTATGAATTCATATAATTGTAAACGAATCTTAGTCGTTTTCAACGTTTACTTCTTTTGCTTCACCGGGCAAAATCAGGTTAAGCAAAATGCCAACCACGGCAGCAAGGCCGATGCCCGCAAGAGAGAAATTACCCCATGATATCGCTGCTCCTCCAATTCCTACGGTTAACACGAGTGAAACAACCACTTGATTTCTGATTTTTCCCAAGTCAACTTTCGAGTCGATAAGTGTTTTGATACCTACTGAAGCAATCAAACCGAATAGCAACAGCATAATACCGCCTAAAACAGCTTGTGGAATGGTTTTTAGGATACCACTAATTTTACCGATTAAGGAGAATACGATGGCGGTTACAGCCGAAACTCTCAATACGAAAGGATTGGTAACTTTGGTCAGTGCAATTGCTCCGGTAACTTCCGAGTAAGTGGTGTTGGGTACACCGCCAACCATTCCGGCCAGTCCGGTTGCAATACCATCGCCCAGCAGGGTGCGGTGCAAACCTGGTTTTTCAATGAAGTTTTTATTAGCCACACCCCCAATAGCATACATATCACCCACGTGCTCGATGATAGGAGCCACAGCAACAGGAATCATATACAAAATAGCTCCCCAGCTTAATTGAGGGGTGACGAATGCGGGCAGACTGAACCAAGCCGCTTCTTTGATGGGAGTGAAGTCGATGACACCAAAAGCCAGGCCGGAAAGGTAGCCGGCAACAATTCCAATAAAGATAGGAATGAGTTTGATCAGTCCTTTGGTAAAAACCACAACAATGATGGCCGTTGCTAAGCTGATACTTGCAATTCCCCAGTGGGTTTTAGCCATATCAACGCCGGCACTTGCCAAAGATAAACCAATAATCATGATGACCGGTCCAACAACAGTGGCTGGAAAGAGACGTTCAATAAGTTTGATGCCACGCCATTTAACGATGGCTGATACGATTGTATAAACTACACCTACTGCAATGATTCCGGAAAAGGTTCCGGGTAAGCCATACAGTCTGGTGGCTTCGATTATCGGGGCAATAAAGGCAAAACTACTGCCCAGATAAACAGGGACCATGCCTTTGGTGATGACGTGAAAGATTAAGGTTCCGATACCGGCAGTAAACAGCGCAACGGACGGATCAATTCCTACCAGAAGTGGAACAAGAACGGTTGCTCCAAAAGCAACAAACAAAAATTGTACGCCCAAAACCATATTACTGCCCGTGAATTGATTTTGGTTCTCTTTCTTTTTCAGGTTCATAATCTACTTGAAATAATTGTATTTGAATTAATATAATTTTGCGGAGATGTCGCGAATGTACAATTGGATGTTTGTTTTGCCCCGGAATTCATTTTCAGCAATGGAGTAGCAAATGTCAAAAGGCATGCCTTGGCTAATGGCTTCGTAATGATCGGCTTGGTTGAAAGCAATTGCCGGGAATACGGAAGAATTGCCTGTTGGTTCCACCAAATCCAGTTTTAGGTGTTCCTGTTGACGGCCTACGCAGCGACTCGTGCCACTGTCCAGTACGTTTTCAGTAACAAAAAGGGGTGTCATATTATGCGGGCCAAACGGCGCAAATTGTTTGAGCACCCGGTAAAATTTTGGGGTGATTTCTGAAAGCTGAATCTTAGCATCGACCTCAATCATTTCAGTTTGCTGTTGTTCGGTGATCGACCGGGCTACAATTTCTTCAAACCGTCGGGTAAAGGCAGGAATATTGTCAATTTTCATGGTTAAGCCGGCTGCGTACATATGCCCGCCATAGGATTCGAGCAGGTCACTGCAAGAGCCAATGGCTTCATACAAATCAAAATCTTTCACCGATCGGGCCGATCCGGTAGCCATCCCGTTGCTTTCTGTCAGAATGATTGTGGGGCGATAGTGATGTTCTGTCAGGCGACTGGCAACAATCCCAACCACCCCTTTATGCCAGTCACGGTTATACAGTACCGTTGCTTTTCGTGCTTCCTGGTTGGGGTCGTGGGCAATCATGTCCAGTGCTTCCTGGGTGATGTCACGATCCAGTGTTTTCCGGATTTCGTTGTACGAGTTGATTTCGTTGCCCAGCTCAATGGCTTCTTCTTCATCAGTAACCACGAGAATTGCCACCGATTTTTTGCCGTGCTCTATCCGTCCGGACGCATTCAGTCGCGGGCCAATCTTGAAAACGATATCACTTACCGAAATGTCTTGTCCAACAAGTCCGGAAAGCTGAATGATCGTTTTAAGCCCGAGACTGGGGTTGTTGTTCAGTTTGCGTAGTCCGTAATAGGCCAGCACGCGGTTTTCGCCGGTAACCGGAACAATGTCGGATGCGATGCTGACCACGACCATGTCAAGTAGGTCGTAGAGCTCTACAATAGGAACATCGTTTTTTTGGGTGTAGGCCTGAAGCAGTTTGAATCCGACACCGCAGCCCGAAAGTTCTTTGTAGGGATAGGGGCAGTCGGGGCGTTTGGGGTCGAGAACTGCAACGGCATTGGGAATAACTTCATCCGGATTGTGGTGATCGCAGATGATAAAATCAATGCCTCGTTCTTTGGCATTTTGAATTTTTTCTACGGCTTTAATCCCGCAGTCAAGTACAATTACCAGGGTGACTTTTTGTTCCGAAGCATAATCAATACTCTGAGGCGAAATCCCGTAGCCCTCCGAGTAGCGGTCCGGAATGTAGTAATCCAGTTCTTTAATCCGGTTGCGCAGAAACTGGTACATTAGTGCTACAGAAGTGGTCCCATCAACATCATAATCGCCATAAATCATCACTTTCTCCTGATTAAGAATAGCTTGTTCCAGCCGTTCAACAGCTTTGTCCATATCTTTCATCAGAAAGGGATCATGAAGGTCGGTTAAGCGGGGACGGAAAAACGACTTGGCTTCGTCGTAGGAAGTAATGCCTCGTTGTGCCAAAAGATTGGCTATGACCATGTTCACATTGAGGGCAGCAGATAGATGTTTGATAACATTGACTTCACCTTGTGTTTTAATGTTCCAGATTTTATCCATTCTGTTGCTTCTGCCTCGTTTTATGTGCGCGATTTTAATTGCTCAAAGATAAGCAATGCGCTTTGATCTGGAAAGAAAAAGAAAGCCATTAGTTGATATTCTGTTAACAGACGGGATGGTTTTGAATCTAAATTTCAACCATTCAAATCATTAGACTTATTAGAAAATTATCAACAGAACTATGAAATCCCAAGCGGTTGATTATGTTCTCTTTAGTTTGGAAACGACTTTGGCAACGATTAAACATTTCTTTGTTATCTTTGCACAAAATTTTTAACGAAATCTTTCAAATAGAATCGTATCCATGAGTATAGCAGAGCTTAGCGAACAGGAAGTGATCCGTAGAAATTCACTGGCAAAATTACGTGAGTTAGGAATAGAGCCCTATCCGGCTGAAGAGTATCCTGTGAATGCCAAGGCATCAGAGATAAAAGCCAACTTTGACCCCGAAAAGGGGAACTATCAGGAAGTTGTGTTGGCTGGTCGTATCATGAGTCGACGGATTATGGGAAAAGCTTCATTCGCCGAACTGCAAGATGATACCGGACGAATTCAGATGTACTTTAACCGGGACGAAATTTGTCCTGATGAAGATAAAACCCTCTACAACGAGGTCTTTAAAAAACTGTTGGATATTGGCGACATTATTGGGGTTAAAGGCTTCGCTTTTGTTACCCAGGTAGGCGAAAAATCCATTCATGTAAAAGAATTTACTGTGCTTGGAAAATCGCTGCGTCCGCTACCGATTGTGAAAGAAAAAGAGGGCAAAACCTATGATGCCTTTACCGACCCGGAACAACGCTATCGTCAACGTTATGTCGATTTGGTGGTGAATCCTCAGGTGAAAGATACTTTCATCAAACGGACAAAGATCATCAATACCATGCGTGAAATGTTTAACGAACGCGGGTACCTGGAGGTAGAAACACCGATTTTGCAAGCTATTCCCGGAGGAGCTGCTGCTCGTCCATTTATTACGCACCACAACAGCTTAAATATTCCGCTTTACCTTCGGATTGCCAATGAGCTTTATCTGAAACGCCTGATTGTGGGTGGTTTTGATGGGGTTTATGAGTTTGCCAAAGATTTTCGGAACGAAGGTATGGACCGCACTCATAATCCGGAGTTTACAGCCATGGAGATTTATGTGGCTTATAAGGACTACAAATGGATGATGAACTTTACCGAAGAAATGGTTGAGCGTGTGGCTTTGGCTTTACATGGTAAAACAGAACTTCAGGTAGGTGATAAACTGATCGACTTCAAACGTCCTTACCCAAGGGTAACCATGCGCGAAGCTATTTTGGAGCATACTGGTTATGATATTGACGGTAAAACTGAAGAAGAATTACGCGAGATTTGCAAAGCACTCGATATTGAGACTGACCCAAGTATGGGGAAAGGAAAGCTGATTGATGAGTTGTTTGGCGAGAAGTGCGAACACCATTACATTCAACCAACCTTTATTACCGATTACCCGGTAGAAATGTCGCCGCTGACGAAAAAGCACCGCGACAATCCGGAACTGACCGAACGCTTTGAGTTGATGGTCAATGGAAAAGAGCTGGCCAATGCCTACTCTGAGTTGAACGACCCGATTGATCAACGCGAACGTTTTGAAGACCAGATGAAGCTCTCGGAGAAAGGGGATGATGAAGCGATGTTTATCGACCAGGACTTCTTACGTTCTCTGGAATATGGGATGCCTCCAACATCAGGTATGGGAATTGGCATTGACCGCTTGACCATGTTTATGACCAATAACATGTCGATTCAGGATGTGCTGTTCTTCCCGCAAATGAAACCGGAGAAAAAATCAGAAGCCGACTCTGATGAAAAGTTTATTGAAATGGGGGTTCCAGCCGAATGGGTCCCTGTAGTTCGTAAAATAGGCTTTCAAAAAACCGAGGCTTTGAAAGAAGTCAAAGCCGGAAAATTTTTCAACGACCTTTGTGGTTATAACAAAAAGAATAAACTTGGGCTGACAAATCCATCAATGGATGATGTTAAGCAATGGCTTTCGTAGCTAAAGTTGTTTAATTATGAATTCAGCACCAAAAATAGCCATAGTGGGAAGCGGAAGCTGGGCAACAGCTTTGGCGAAGATTCTCCTGAATAATGTAGATGGGATTAACTGGTATTTTCGCAGCGCCGATAATATAGAACAGTTTAAGCGGTTCCAGCATAACCCCAATTATTTACGTGGGGTTGAGTTTGATACCAGCCGAATTACCTTTTTCGATGATATAAACGCAATTGTTGAGGCCTCTGACATTTTGGTTTTGACTATTCCTTCGGCTTTCCTTCACAAGGCCTTGGAGGACTTGACTGTTGATATCCGGAATAAATTTGTGGTTTCGGCCATCAAGGGAATTGTGCCGGAGGTCAACCAGATTGTCGGGCAATACCTGCACGATTCATTTAAGTTGCCTTTTGACCGGGTGGGGGTGGTTACCGGGCCTTGCCATGCCGAAGAGGTGGCCCTGGAGCGCTTGTCGTACCTCACCATTGCCTGCCCCGATGTGAAAAGGGCCTGCGATTTTGCTGAAAAGCTTAACTGCGAGTACATCCGGACAAATGTGTCAGATGATATCTTTGGGACCGAATATGCTGCGGTGCTGAAAAATATTATTGCGATTGCCTCTGGAATTGTCCATGGGCTGCGCTATGGCGACAACTTTCAGGCGGTACTGGTAGCTAATGCCATTCAGGAAATTAAACGCTTTGTGGATAAGGTGCATCCAATTACCCGCGACATTAAAAGCTCGGCTTACCTGGGCGATTTGCTGGTGACAACCTATTCCCAATTTTCGCGTAACCGGACCTTTGGTGCGATGATTGGTAAGGGATATACCACCCGCACTGCGCAAATTGAAATGCACATGGTGGCTGAAGGCTATTATGCAACCAAGTCGATCTATGAGATTAACGAACATTATAAAGTAAAGATGCCTATCTGTACGGCTGTTTATAACATTTTGTATGGGAATGTGCCTCCGGCTATTGAAATTCGACAATTGACCCATAAATTAAGATAATCGAAAAAAAGAGGTACTCCGCCAGGAATACCTCTTTTTAATTATTTTGAGAAATATGCTATCGCATTTTCTTATAGGCATTGATCAATCCGTTGGTGGATGCATCATGGCTGATAATCATTTCCTCATTCGTTAACTCAGGAAGAATGTTATTGGCCAGTTGCTTGCCCAATTCCACGCCCCACTGGTCGAAACTGTATATATTCCAGATGATTCCCTGTACAAAGATCTTGTGTTCATACATGGCTACCAGCGCACCCAGCGTGTGCGGCGTCAGTTTTTTAAACAAAATGGAGTTGGTTGGGATGTTGCCCTGGAAGATTTTAAAGTTCTTCAAAGCCTGGATTTCATCCTCTGATTTTCCGGTCGCTTTCAATTCTCCAACAACCTGTTCTTCGGATTTTCCCACCATCATGGCTTCGGTTTGGGCGAAGAAGTTGGCCAGCAACTTGGGATGATGATCTCCGATTTGGTTCTGACTAATGGCCGGTGCCAGGAAGTCGCAGGGAATTAACTTGGTTCCCTGGTGGATCAACTGGTAAAAGGCATGCTGACCATTGGTGCCGGGTTCACCCCAGATAATTGGGCCGGTTTGGTAATTCACGGTTTCGCCATTTCGATCGACATATTTTCCGTTGCTTTCCATGTTGCCTTGCTGAAAATAAGCCGAAAAGCGGTGCATGTATTGATCGTAGGGCAGGATGGCTTCTGTTTCGGCTCCGTAGAAATTGTTGTACCAAATGCCGATAAGCGCCAGGATAACCGGCATGTTCTGATCAAATTCTGTCGTTTTAAAATGATTATCCATCGCATGAGCACCTTCCAGAAACTCGACATAGTTGTTGAAGCCAATCGCACAAGCTACCGATAACCCAATGGCCGACCAAACTGAATAACGGCCACCAACCCAGTCCCAAAAGCGGAACATGTTTTTCGTATCAATACCGAAAGCAGCAACCGCTTCAGCATTGGTTGATAAGGCCACAAAATGATTCTTTACGAATGATTCATCTTTTGCCGCCTTTAGGAACCAGCTTTTTGCACTGTTGGCATTGGTCATGGTTTCCTGTGTGGTAAAAGTTTTCGAGGCCACAATAAATAAAGTAGTCTCCGGGTTCACCAACTTCAATGTTTCCGCAATGTGTGTTCCATCTACATTCGATACAAAATGCAGGTTAATATGTTCCTTTTTGTAGGGCTTCAGCGCCTCAACCACCATCAGGGGGCCCAAGTCAGAACCTCCAATGCCGATATTGACGATGTCAGTAATGGGGCTGCCGGTGTAGCCTTTCCAGTCGCCTGAAATGATACGCTCCGAAAACTGCTTCATTTGCTCCAGCACCTCATTGATTTCTGGCATCACATCTTTGCCATCAACCATAATGGGCGTATTGCTGCGGTTGCGCAAAGCGACATGAAGCACGGCACGATCTTCCGTTACATTGATTTTTTGGCCCGAAAATTCACTGGCAATGGCTTCTTTCAGGCCACATTCTTTGGCCAATTCCAATAACAGCGAAAAAGCTTTGTCATCCAGCCGGTTTTTTGAGTAGTCCAAAAGGATATCTTCAAATTTCAAACTATATTTTTCGAAACGGGAAGCGTCATTGGCAAACAGGTCTTTAATTTGCGTGTTTTTAAACGAAGCATAGTGTGCTTCCAGCGCTTTCCAGGCTTTGGTGGTTGTAGGATTTATTTTTGGTAGCATATTCCGTAGATTTTTGTAAAAAATAAAATGAGTCGTCAGTTATGAATGGCTGCAAAGATAAAAAAAGCATTGAAGATATCGGCCTGCTACCTGGCGATTGTGTTGTGAGGAAGGAACTTCTGATTCTTGGTGAAAATAGTTCCGGCTACTGTACGAATTCTTTTATGCGTTGCATCCCAGTTGGCAGACAAACTTCGCTGCGAAATCGTACAGCAGCCGGGGCCATTGCCAAACTGAAAGAAGCTAAAGATTTACTTGATTTGGGCTTAATGGAGGAAGCAGATTATGAGAAGGTAAAAGCCGAGTTAGCACCTGTGATTATGGGACAGTAGTCAGTTCATGACGCGTGATGCAAAGTTGAGAAGATAGCACTTAATTGTTGCATATTGAATAACCGGGAAGCGAGTGGGGCGCTTATCAAAGCTAGACCCTCTTTGCATTTTGACAATCTGACTTTCTTGTGTAAGAAGTTGCCTTTTATTTGATCTTCAAACATTCAGGCATTGCTACTTGTTCTTTAGGAGACATTCTGTTTGAGTATAAACTCAGCGAGATGATCCACCAAAAATGAGAGATCATGCCTTATTTAATTATGCTATTTTTCTTGACTATGACGAATTCCTTGGTGCTTTTTGACTTTTCGAAAACCAGTGAGTTAAATGACTGGACGGTTGTTAACGATGATGTCATGGGTGGGCAGTCACATGGATTATTTTACATTAACACCGAAGGAAACGGGGTGTTTGAAGGGCGTGTTTCACTTGAAAATAACGGTGGCTTTTCCTTGGTTCGCTACCGCATGGGCAGCACCGATATTCAAGAACTTCAAAAGGTGGTGATCCGACTTAAAGGGGATGGCAAAAGGTACCAGTTTCGGGTTAAAGCAAAGGCAAGCGATTATTTCTCTTATGTTGGCTTTTTTCAAACTTCGGGTGAATGGCAGCTTGTCGAAATACCTTTAGCGTCGTTGTACCCCGCTTTTCGTGGACGACGATTAAGCGAGCCCAACTTTGCGGGAGACTCCATCGAGGAGATCGCTATTCTAATCGGGAATGAGAAGAACGAAACCTTCAAATTGGAATTAGATCAAATTACGGTACAGTAAACCGTATGCTTTCTATTCTTTCAACCCCTTAAATTCGAGTGTCCAGCCATTGTCAGTTCCCTCATTGTTAGTGACAAACCAAATAAACACGCGATTGGTACGCGAGCTGACTTGTGGCGGGATATCGTTTCCGGAGAACTTGGCAATAATGTTAGATGGCTGAGCATAATCACCATCAAACAGCCACACAAAATCCACCTTGGCTTCAGTGTTAAATTCTGAAAAATTGAATTGAATGCGTTTGCTATCCGGTGCGCTGAGCTGCCAGGAGCAGGTGCTATTGTTGGCGTAGTGCTGATTGCCGCTGTTGTCTGACAGGGTACCTTCATTGGCTTCCAGGTAAACTTTGCTATCGCAGAACAAACGGCTTGAATCAATGGTTTCAACGTAATAATTGAGCTTTAACCCATTCGGAAAGTCTTTTCGTTTGTGTGAACGAACCTGAATGCTGGCTTCGCTCCCCTGAATGCTAATCCCTGCTTTGAGTGCTTCAATCTTTCCGTTGAAGTAAACGGAGTCCTGCGATGAGATTCGCAAAGTCTTTTGAGCATTTTGTTTATTAAGCTGATCCGGAATAATGACCACGGAGCGGTATGTTCCTTCCGGTTTGATAGTCCACTCCATGGAGCTGTTGGATTTATTAAGGTAGATGGCTCCTTCAGGTCGCTCAGGTGCAAAGAACAGTGACCTTTTGTCCGGATTCAACAAGTAATCAACAGCTGTTAATAAGTTCGGAAGTCCGCTTCCCAGCTTTCCACTGTATGATCGGTTTTGGTAGTCAAGAGGCGTAGCTGTATTTTTCAAGGCTTCCATAATCTCCCAGGGGCTTGCTTCGGGCTTCACACTCTTCAATATAGCAGCACAACCGGTTGCCAATCCAGTTGCTGCCGAAGTCCCTTGCCCGTAAAACCAGGCATTGTCAGCCAGAGGGTAGGCGCCCCTTACTTTTTGGCCTGGCAGCGAGAGGTCAACAGCTATACCATAATTGGACCTTTGTGTTTTCTGCAGCAGAGTGTCTAAGGCGGCTATAGCATAAACGCCATTGAATGAGGCTGGAGGATCAACTTTTTCCTGGTACATATTGCCGGCTGCTGCTACGATTAGTATATTTTGGGCCAAAGCTTTATTAATGATTTGCTGTTCATCGGAAGTGGGACTTCCGCCACTCCACGCACAACAAATAATATCGGCTCCCATGTGCATGGCATATTCAATGCCACGATAGCCATCCTTGATGTACGTTGCTTGGGCGTTGTCGGATAAAGCCTTTATTGGGAGAATCTTGATAACTGTTTCGCCTGATGCTTCATAAGATGCACTTGCCAGCTGGGTGATCAAACTCGAAATAAAGGTGCCATGATAATATTTTGCGTATTCCTTTTGAGGAATAGTCACATTGGCATTGTTGTCGGACACATCCCATCCGCAATAGTCATCAATGAATCCGTTGTTGTCATCATCAATACCATTGCCTGGAATCTCTTTTTCATTGGTGAAAAGATAGTTTTGCAGACTTTTGTGGCTGAGCAGAAACCCATCGTCAATAACGGCCACAACAATTGGTTGTTGCCCGCTTGCTTTAAGCTTTGGTGATTGCATTAGCTCAATGGCCCAATGACTTAACGGAGCAGTTTGAACGGAGTCCTTATTGCTTCCAGCGTTTGAGCTGGAAGCAATAAGGATAAATAGTATAGAGTGAATGAATCTATTCATTTATTCAAAAGAAACCGTAACAGTATGGTTATGTGAGGGTAAGTTATTCGTTGTTAAAGTGGTTTGCTCAGAACCAAACTTACTACCGAGTGCACGAGGCGATAAGCCAGGTCCATTGCCGGCATGTACTGGTGTGCGTCCTCTTAAATCAGGCAAGGCAAAGGTGGTTCGCCCATCTCCTCCGTAGGTTGTTCCGAGCAGGCTGAAAAGAGCGGTGTGTGAACTAATAGCCAATAGCTGGCCATCACAAAACGCCCAGTTTCTTGGCGCAAAATTTCCTCCAAACATGGAGATTTGGGCGACAAATGGCTCAAAACTTCTCGAAGGGTAAATTCCCGTCAGGGCAATGATGTAATTAATGGCTATAGAAGGTTGAACTATTGAAATGGGTATTCCTTGCCCTGTATTACTGGTGGAGAGAACTAAATCTTTGGCGATCCAGTTGTTGCCATCATGAGTTAGTAAATTTCCAGATACTCCTGTTGGAAAAGAACTATTTCCCCAGCGGGTGGTGTCATCTGCAGATATATCAGCCGCCACGGAGGCAGCATAAGCCGGGTCGATTTCATCAGCATTGGTAAAATGG
>NZ_JBNGOT010000020.1:0-32195 GCF_050589705.1 Sunxiuqinia rutila | reverse complement strand
GTTCAGGTCGCTGATTTGTGCTTCGGTAATGGTAATGTTGCCTTGATTGGCCAGAATGGAGTCTTTCACATCGGCTTTTGCCAGCAGGGCAGACAAATCCTGGTCTCCTGTATTTATACCCGACAGGTTGCTTAGCTTGCTGATGTCTCCAGCGGTAATGTTAGCCGCCTGGCTCGCTGCATAAACCGGGTCGGTTTCATCGGCATTGGTAAAATGGTTCAGGTCGCTGATTTGTGCTTCGGTAATGGTAATGTTGCCTTGATTGGCCAGAATGGAGTCTTTCACATCGGCTTTCGCCAGCAGGGCAGACAAGTCCTGGTCTCCTGTATTTATACCCGATAGGTTGCTTAGGTTGCTGATGTTTCCAGCGGTAATATTAGCCGCCTGGCTCGCAGCATAAACCGGGTCGGTTTCATCGGCATTTGTAAAATGGTTCAGGTCGCTGATTTGTGCTTCGGTAATGGTAATGTTACTTTGATTGGCCAGAATGGAGTCTTTCACATCGGCTTTCGCCAGCAGGGTAGACAAGTCCTGGTCTCCTGTATTTATACCCGATAGGTTGCTTAGGTTGCTGATGTTTCCAGCGGTAATGTTAGCCGCTTGACTCGCTACATAAACCGGGTCGGTTTCATCGGCATTGGTAAAATGGTTCAGGTTGCTGATTTGTGCTTCGGTAATGGTAATGTTGCTTTGATTGGCCAGAATGGAGTCTTTCACATCGCTTGCTATAAGATAAGGCAATGTAACACTGTTTCCGTTGCTAATGCTGAGTTGGTTGTTACTGCCCAAAGACAGTTGTTGATTGTCGGATCCTGTTTCACCTTGTAAAGCGGATAGGTCTACAGAATTACCTCCGGAAATGGAAAGCTGGTTGTTTTCCAACGTTAACTGCTGCAGCTCGTTGGTCGGATCGGCATCGGCATCATCGACTTGGTCGTTTTCAACAGAACCGGCATGCAATGCAAAAGGAACACTTTGCAGCTGGCTGGTTCCCAGTGCAGAGCCATCAACAGAGACTTCAATAAAGAAAGGACCATTAGACCAATCAATGGAGGCAAAGTCGGCCGCATTCACGGACCCGATTTGAAGGTTAGCCAAACCAAAGTTATTGGTGGTGGTGGTATGGGTTTCAGCAAAAATTACTGTTCCAGAGGAGCTTCCTTGCAAGATGGAAAGACCAATCTCAACATGCTGATTGGGAAGGATGCCGCCGCTGGCATCGCGCAATACGGCTTGGTAATTAAAGGTATTAGGTACTTGTGCATTAAGATTTAAACTGACAAAAAGTGCTGTAAATACAAGAAGTATAGATTTCTTCATAGAGCTAAGGTTATAGTAAATTAGGGGGAGGGATTACTTGTTACTTTTTGATGATTTTAAATGTTTTTAGAGTGTTGTTGGCTATGGAAACTCTTAGTATGTAGGTAGCTGGTGCATAAGCAGACATTTGAATTTCTGTTAGGTTCGAAACCATAGGTTTTCGAAGCAATAAACTACCATCCATGCTAAATAGACTGAAATGAATTTTTTGATTGTCAAGCTTGTCGGTTTTCAGATGAAGCTGATTGATGGTGGGGTTGGGATAAACTAAAATGGACGCATTTACCAGAGGGTTTTCACTGATGTCGGTAACAATTAATTGAGACTGTTGAAATCCTTGGGTTAGCTGGGTGCTTGAGTTTGAAACGGTTTTAATAACGGATTCGCCCAGGGTCCAGCTTATTTGCATTTGGTTGTTTTGAAAGTGGTTGCCTGTGCTGGCAATAACTTCTTGTGCGTACCCTGGTGATGCCAGGCTCAGCCACAAGCAAGCCTGGCTCAGGAAGAATAATTTAATCATAGTTTTTTTATAGATAAGTAAGCTATTGATTGTTGTATCTTATAGCCGAATGTAAGGTTTTGATTAACAGTGACAATAAAGGTATGTGTTTTGTTCACCATATTCTAACTTTTTTAGGGTTTTTATCGGTTGGCGCCCCTTTTATAACAGATTGATTTTTTCATCAGCCGATAAGCTAAATGCCCGCTCTTTCATATCTTTACCACATGAAATCAGAGCGTTTTAAAGGATATTTGTTTGCGGCAATTGCCACCATTGCCTTTTCCAATATTTACATATTCAGCAAGGCTGCATTGAATGAGGTGCATCTGGCGCAATTTGGGGTGTACTGGTTTTTCATTGCCTCTCTGCTAAATATTGGATGGCTGGTTAAATCCGGAGGGCATCGGGCGATCCCCAAGTTGTCGAGGCGCCAGTGGCGTATTTTAGCTTTGTTGGGCGTCCTGGAAATTTTAACCACCACCAGCTTTTTCCTTTCGGTACAAATTATTCCCGATCCTGCAGTAACTTCCTTTATCGGAAACCTCTTCCCCGTCATTCTGACGCTCATGGGCATTGTGTTTTTGCACGAACGCTTTACCTGGATGGAATCATTTGGTGCGGTGATGGCACTTGTTGGTGCGTTTATTATTAGCTATCAGGGAGGCACCACCTTAGCCAGTCTGTTTATTCCCGGTACAGGAGTGGTGTTAATCAATGCGTTTTTTGCAGCTACTGCCTCCATCGTTGTTAAAATGAACGTGAAAACCATGAGTCCGGAATTGCTGAATACCAATCGGGCGGTGTCCTTGTTGATTTTTTCTTTATTGATGTTTCTTATTTACGGGCAGTCGCTGCTTATTCCAATAAGCGCCTTAACCAACATTGCCATCGGGGCTACGCTGGGGCCTTTCGTAGCCGTACTTTTTATTTACTACTCGTTTCGGCACATCGAGGTGTCCAAGTCTTCCATTGTACAAAGTTTGAAAGGGATTTTTGTGTTGCTCGGAAGCTACCTCTATTTTCACACCTTGCCTTTGGTGCATCAACTGATTGGCGGGGGTATCACGGTGCTGGGCGTTATGATTATATCCTTAAGCCGGGCCGGATTCCTGAAACGTAAAAAATAGCTTTAGAGCTGTCGAAAGAGTAGCTCTTTCGTGTTTTATAATGAACAGCTTAATTGATGAAATACAAACAAATAAACTAAACTCAAACAAATGAAACGAAACATTGGATTATTGATTTTACTGACTGTTTTATTCAGTTGCAACACGGCGACACAAAAAGCTCAACAACCTGAAAAACCAAGCAAGCACCTCATTGAAGGCACCTGGAAATTGCTTTCCGGAACTTTGATTGAAAAAGGCGATACTGTTACAACAGACTACACCAAGGGAGTTGAGTTTATCAAGATTATCAATGGAACACACTTCTCCTTTTTGCAACACGACTTAACCCAAGGAAAAGACTCGGCAGCAGTATTTGGTGCTGGCGGTGGAACCTATACCTTGAAGGATGGAGTTTACACCGAGAATCTGGATTACTGCAGCGCCCGAGAGTGGGAAGGAAATAGCTTTGAGTTCGAAGTTCAGGTCGATGGCGATACACTCATCCAGCAAGGTGTGGAGAAAATTGAAGAGCAAGGCATTGACCGAATGAATATTGAACGCTACATACGGGTGAAAAATTAGCGTTAGGAAGTTATCCGGAAACTTGTTTTCTGTTAGCTTTGTTTAATGATGAACCAACCCTTTGGCTTGGTTTAGACGCTTGATGAACTAAAACGAACGACCAATGAATCAATCGACAATAAAAATCCTACAGAGCTTGGGCCTGTCAGAAGCTACCCGCTTGCTGATTATCCATGCTGATGATGGTGGGCTGGCCCATGCCGAGAACAGCGCAACCATGCAAGTATTGCAGGAAGGGAGCGCCAATTCCTACAGTGTGATGGTTCCCTGTCCCTGGTTTTACGAAATAGCCGGTTTTGCCAAGGACAATCCGCAAATTGATTGTGGTATTCACCTCACCTTAACGTGCGAATGGGAAAAGTACAAGTTTGGCCCGGTGCTTTCTATTGAGGAGGTGCCAAGCCTGGTGGATGAGAATGGCTTTTTCTATCGGAACCGGGCGGGAGTGGCGCAGCATGCCACAGCTGAGGATGTCCGCAAAGAGCTGGTTGCCCAAATCGACCGGGCCATGAAGTTTGGGATTCAGCCTACCCATCTCGATTCGCACATGTATAGTGTTGGATCACGACCTGACCTGTTGCAGATGTATCGGGAGTTGGGGCAGTTGTATGATTTGCCCATTCTGCAAAGCAAGGACTTGGCGGATATGGTTCATCCCGGATCGGATAGCCTGTTGGAGGATGATGATTTATTGGTCGATCGTATTTTTCTGGGAGAATATCCCGATTTTGAAAAAGGCGAATTGCGCAAGTTTTATGCCGACAGTCTGGATCAACTGATTCCTGGGCTAAACCTGATTTTGATCCACCCGGCAATGGATACGCACGAGATGCAGGGTGTCAGCTGGAATCATCCCAACTTTGGGGCTGAATGGCGACAAATTGATCTGGACTATTTTAGCAGTGAGGCGTGTCAGCAAAAGATTGAGCAAAACGGCATTCGGATGATTACCTGGGAAGAAGTTTATGCTGCCTGGAAAGATGCCTAACGACTTTTATAAACAAGCTGGGGTAACAGCTGTTGAAAAGAACGACTGATGGAGGAAATGACCTTACATATAAAAAACATGGTGTGCCCACGTTGTGTGATGGCCGTTGAGGAAGTCTTGACCGATTTGCAAATTGCTTACGAGCGGGTGCAGTTGGGCGAGGTGGTCTTGGGCAAAGCACTAAGCAAGGAACAGCGAAAGCACTTGGAGCAACGCCTGCAAAGTTTGGGCTTTGAGTTGCTGGAGTCGGCACGATCAACCACCATTTCAAAAATCAAAACGCTGATCATCGAGCAGATTCATTACTCGAAGGAGCCGATGACCATGAACTTTTCGGATTTGATTGCCAACAAGCTGCACCACGATTATGGCTACCTAAGTCGCTTGTTTTCATCGGTGGAGGGAATGACCATCGAGAAATTCATCACCCGCCAGAAGATTGAGCGGGTGAAGGAACTGCTCTTTTACAATGAGATGACCTTGTCGGAAATTGCCTGGCAAATGGGCTACAGTTCTGTAGCCTATCTATCTACTCAGTTTAAGAAAGAGACCGGCATGACTCCCTCGCAATTTAGGAAGGATCGGGAGCCTCGGTTGAATTCCTTGGATAAGCTCTGACCAAAATCTTATAAACAAGCCACAAAATAGTGTAACACCTGACCGGCTTTCCTGAGCGATCTTTGTAATGTTGAAAGGAGTTAATCCTTCATCTAAAGAGAAAATGCTATGGGAAAGTTAGAAAATAGACAACAATCATTTCCAGTTACCGGAATGACCTGCGCGGCATGTGCTTCCAGTGTCGAGTCCATTTTAAATCATACAGAAGGGGTACAAAGCGCCCAAGTGAACTTTGCATCCGGATCAGTTTGGGTGGAGTACGAACCACAGGTTGAACCCGCCGACTTGAAGCAGGCATTGCAGGCGGTAGGTTACGACCTGATTGCAGATGTGGAGGACCCTTTTGAGGCGCAGCAGCAGGAGCAGGCCCGTTTTTATCAGGAGGTTAAGCGACGTACGTGGTGGTCGGCTATCCTCACTTTGCCGGTTTTTATTCTGGGCATGTTTTTCATGGACTGGGGGCCGGGGAAATGGATTTCGCTGGCTTTGGCTATTCCGATCTTGTTCTACTTTGGTCGCCACTTCTATATTCAAGCGTGGAAACAAGCAAAACATCGCAAGGCCAATATGGATACCTTGGTGGCGCTGAGTACTGGAATTGCTTTCCTATTCAGCCTTTTCAACACCCTATTCCCTGAGTTCTGGTTGAGTCGTGGAATCACACCGCACGTATATTACGAGGCGGCAACGGTGATCATCACCTTTATATCCTTAGGAAAACTGTTGGAGGAGCGAGCAAAAACCAACACTTCTTCGGCCCTGCGGAAGCTGATGGGTTTGCAGCCTAAAACCTTGATTGCTATAATTGATGGCAAGGAGCAGGAAATTCCGGTTGAGGCGGTTCAGCAAGGAGCATTGATCGTGGTTCGTCCTGGTGAGAAAATTCCTGTTGATGGTTCGGTGGAGTCTGGTCATTCGTTTGTGGATGAAAGCATGCTGAGCGGAGAGCCGGTGCCGGTTGAAAAGCAGGCGGGTGATGCTGTCTTTGCCGGGACGGTTAACCAAAAGGGGAATTTCCGGTTTCGGGCAGAGAAGGTAGGCAGTGAGACCATGCTGGCCCATATCATCCAAATGGTGCAGCAGGCGCAAGGAAGCAAGGCGCCGGTACAAAAGCTGGTTGATAAAATTGCCGCTGTTTTTGTACCCGTAGTGATGCTGATCTCGGCGCTGACTTTTGTGGTGTGGATGAGTGTTGGGGGAGACGATGCTTTCACGCATGCCTTACTAACCTCAGTAGCAGTGCTGGTAATTGCCTGTCCGTGTGCCTTGGGACTGGCCACGCCAACAGCAGTGATGGTGGGGATTGGCCTGGGAGCTGAGAACAATATTCTGATTAAAGATGCTGAAAGCCTGGAGCTGGGGCATCGGGTGAATGCCGTGGTGCTGGATAAAACCGGAACGATAACCGAAGGAAAACCCGATGTTGTTGGCCTGAAGTGGGCTAAATCGGCTGAGGTGGAAAAAACACAAGCGATTTTGCTGGCCTTGGAGAAAGCTTCGGAGCATCCTTTGGCTGATGCTGTTGTGCGGAAGTTGGAAGAAGAAGACCTGTCGCCGGTGGAGTTAAAGACATTTTCGAGCTTGACCGGGCGTGGGGTAGAAGCCACAGACCAGCAGGATCAGGCTTACTATGTTGGTAACCTGACCTTGATTCAGGAGAAAGGAATTGCGTTGGATGCGGCGCTTGAGCAGCAGGCTGGGCAGTGGCAACAAGCGGCCAATACGGTCGTGTATTTCGCCAACAGTCAGCAGGTGCTGGCCGTAATTGCTCTGGCCGATCGGGTGAAAGCCTCATCGCAGGCAGCGATTGCCCGCTTGCGCAAGCAACACATCGACGTGTATATGTTGACGGGTGATAACCGCGAGACGGCGAAAGCCATTGCTGGTCAGGTGGGGATTGAGCACTACGAAAGTGAGTTGCTGCCCGATGATAAGGCCAAGTTCGTGAGCCAGCTGCAGGAGCAGGGCAAGGTAGTGGCTATGGTGGGAGACGGAATCAATGATTCGCATGCTTTGGCGCAGGCCGATGTGAGCATTGCCATGGGCCATGGGACCGATATCGCCATGGACGTAGCCAAGATGACCCTGATCACCTCTGACCTGGAAGCTTTGCCGAAAGCTTTTGCCCTTTCGGGGAAAACGGTTCGCGGAATCCGGCAAAACCTGTTCTGGGCGTTTATCTATAACCTGATTGGAATTCCAATTGCTGCCGGCGTGCTTTACCCGTTCAACGGCTTCTTGCTCGATCCCATGATTGCCGGGGCTGCCATGGCGTTTAGCTCGGTATCGGTGGTAAGCAACAGCCTGCGGCTAAAAATGAGTAAGCTGGATGCTTAGGGTGAAATACACCGAAAGTGTAGAAAAGATCAAACAAATGATAATCAATCATTCGAATCAAGTGTTGAATAGCTAAGTAATTTACCCCGAACCACTGTTCGACACAAATTCATTTTAATAACAGCCGGGAGGCAAATTTTTAGACGAGCACATGGCGCTTGCCTACCGGCATTAATTCTAAATACAATGAAGACATTAACGTTTAAAACAAACATCAAGTGTGGAGGATGCCTGGCGAAGGTGACTCCTTTACTAAACGAGGAAAAAGCCATTGAAAACTGGAAGGTTGACCTGGAAGCAGCCGACCGTGTACTAACGGTTGAAACCAACAAGCTATCGGGCAACGATGTGCGCCGATTAGTTCTCAAGGCAGGTTTCGATGCCCAGGAAATCAGACTGTAAAGCGGGCTGGATAGTGTTGACCGGATGGAGTTCGGTTTCGGCAAAAGTAAAAGTATCAGGCAGCGGTTCGAAAATCGCTGCCTGATTTTTTTTACAACTTGCTTAAGTATCGTCTTTTTAGCGCCATGTTTGCAAACCTGTCCTTCCGCCTTCTTTGGGGCCCCAAAAGTCCCCCTGAATCAAATGCTTTTATGTTTATTGCCCTGACGATAGGGCATAAGTGGCACACATTATCATTACTTGTGTGTTTTAATAGTCAGTTTTATAATGTTTTAGCAGCTCAATATGTGTTGATAAACATATCTACAGAACGAGTAAAATACATTAACTTGCTACTTGAATGGAGGGAATGAGAACCTGTTGATAAACCAACTAAAAGAAAGACGCAATGAACCAAGAACAAAACAAACACATGCGTATGTTTCTGAATACGCAAAACACCCTCGATCAAAATACCGCGAAATGGAACATGATTCCGATTATGCTTTCCTCTAAAAACGAACTGGACGAATTGATCCAGCGCATGGAGGAAACCAATGAGAAAACGGATCCGAAAAGTAGTGGAGTAACCTCCCAAAAAGAGAATGTTCGTTTGGGGTTGACTGACAAGGTCATGATGATTTCCGGAATTCTGCAAGCTTATGCGGCGTTTAATAATGACCCTGCCTTAGCCCATAGCATGGAGCTGTTTAAGTCAGACTTGCTAAAGTGCCGCGAAGCTGATGTTGAAAGTAAAGTAGCACCAATAATTGATAAGGCGCGGGAGCTTTTGACTGAATTGGCTGATTTTATGCTGACCGAAGAGATGTTGCTGGAAACCGAAACCAGCCTCGACAGTTTTAAAGCCCTGATTGGTATGCCACGTACCATCCGCAACCGGGCCTTTGCCGCCAAAAGTGAACTGCAGGACTTGGTGGATGAAACCAACGCACTTTTGAAAAATAAGATTGACAAGTTAATGCTGCGTTTCGAGATGACCGACCCAACCTTCTGCGATGAGTACAATCGGGCCCGCGTGATTGTAGATTAATGACCTCCATAAGGAGAATTAAGCTAAGGGTTGAAGGGCTTTCCCACAGGCTAATGGGAAATTAGGGACTGTCCGGCGAAAAAAAGACGCCCTTTGACAGGAATTACTTCACCAGCCAGGGAAATCACTCAGGAAGTCGTGGAAACTACCTGGGTTATTGTGGGAAATACTCCGTCGCTCATGGAAACTACTTCCCCACTTGTGCGAAGTACTTGTCAGTCCAGGAAAACCACTTGGCTATTCATGCGCACAACACAGGCAACTGTGGCGTTAACTAAGCTGGCCGTGGAAATCACTCCGGCACTCGTGGAATGAACGATCTCCTTCATGGAATAGACTCCGGAAGGCGTGCGAAGAACTCCAGCGTTTGGTGGGACAACAATCGGATAACTGCGAGCCGAATGACACGAAAATTGAACGATACCGGCTGTGAAGAGCCGCTTCTATTAATTTGAATAACTAAAACTTAAAAGCTATGCCAGTAAAACATTTACCAACAGGTGAAGTCCATAAGGGACAAAAAGGAGGAAAAACAGCCTGCGGATTCGACACTAAAGAAAATGCCGATCATTGGGTTAACTCCAGTCAGAAAATAACTTGTGACAAAAATGGTTGTAAGTAGAATTCTGAACAATTAAAAAGTCATTGGTAAAGTAATGATCAGTGATGAGTGCTGAAAAGAGCGAAGGGTTGATGCCGTCTCCTGTAAAGGAGATGGTGTTAGCCTTTCGTGTAAGTTGTAAGCTCGTTGAGGCGAAGCAACCATGTAATCATGAAACTTAACTGCTGTTAGATTGAAGGCAATTGTTATTTGTGAAGATGTGATCTGATAAACGAATTACTATCTGCTTAAAACGGGTGTTGTAGTTCTTCCATGAACACAATCGTTTTTCTTATTGTTCTTATGGATGTGTAAGTTAGAATGTTATGGGAGTGGCGTTCTTGTGGCTATGTTTTGTTTTAACAGGTCAATAATTCGGTGTTTGTTCCGATTTCTTCAACCAATACCATTCAATATGAAAAAAATTGTCGTTTTGATTTTAGCTGTCCTCACCAGTCATTTCGCCTCTAGTCAGGAATTTCTAACAGCAGAAGAATCTGATCCGCAAAAGATGGGGTGGATGCAAGGTTTCCCTCCCCAGACCGATCGTATTGTTTCTGCAGTTGATGGTAGCTTTTTTAGGTTTCCGGCCTTACGTTACAGTGTTTGTCATATGCGTCAGTTTATGCCAACGGTGCCAGTTCGTTCAGCCGGAAATAATCCTTATTTTTTTCCTGTTGACATTGATACTGCGATTGATGATTTGGCGTTCACACCTTGGGACGGTGAAGATGAAATGACCTTTAAGGAATCGTTGGCTAAAAACTACACCGATGGAATAATTGTCTTGCATCGGGGGCGGATTGTTTATGAAAAGTATTTTGGAGCCCTGAAGCCTGACGGGTTGCATGCAGCCATGTCGGTAAGTAAAACCTTTACCGGTACTTTGGGTGCTTTGTTGGTGGCCGAAGGGGTATTGGATGAGAATAAACGGGCATCCGACTATGTTCCGGAACTGGAGTCCTCGGCATTTGGTGATGCAACCATCCGTCAGATATTGGATATGACAACCGCCTTGCAGTACAGCGAAGATTATTCAGATCCTAAGGCCGAGGTATGGACGTTTACCGCAGCTGGAAACCCATTTCCAAAACCAAAAGACTACCATGGCCCGATGAATTATTTCGAGTTTTTGCAAACGGTGAAGAAAAACGGGACGCATGGCGAAGTGTTCGGGTATAAGACGGTGAACACGGATGCTATGGGCTGGATTATTTCTCGGGTGACAGGGAAAAGCATACCGGATTTACTCTCGGAACGAATCTGGAAACCACTGGGGACTCACTTTGATGGCTATTACCAGGTTGATGGGGCCGGCATTGCCTTTGCCGGTGGCGGATTTAACTGCAATTTGCGTGACCTGGCCATGTTTGGAGAAATGATCAGAAAGGATGGTTTTTTCAACAAACAACAAATTCTGCCTGCGCAGTTAATTGAAGACATTCGAAACGGAGGTAGTCAGGAGGCCTTTCGGAAATCATCGCATACGAAACTAAAGAATTGGAGCTACCGCAATATGTGGTGGGTAACGCATAACGAACACGGGGCATTTGCCGCCCGGGGTGTTCATGGTCAAACGGTTTATGTGGATCCCAAAGCGGAAATGGTTATTGTTCGTTTTGCCTCGCACCCCGTTGCCGGAAATGCCGCGAATGACCCTTATTCATTGCCAGCCTATCATCGGGTTGCCAACTACCTGATGGAGAGACAGTAGGCGAGGAATTAAGAAATGCCTTTATTTAATAAGACTTAGCCGTTAAACTTTTGTACTTAGTCGCTCGTGTTTTTCAAGACGGAAAGCTTCAATGGCTTCTTTGGAAATAAACTGGGTACCGCCTTGGGTGGATGCAACCAGTGCACCGGTTGCATTTCCAAACTGCAGTGCCTCTTTCAGCGAATGACCATTGATGAGCCGATGGATAAAGCCGGCAGAACAGGCATCGCCCGAGCCAACGGTGTCGGACAGCTGAATACGGTAGCCCGGATCGTAATGAAATTCACCGGTGTTGCTCAATACGAAAGCGCCATTTTCGCCTAAAGTTGCCAGTACTGTTTGCAGCTGGTAATCCTGAATCAGCTCGCCAGCCAGCTCTTTAAGCGAGTCCGGTTTCAGCTGGAGCAGTTCTTTGAGCGTCACTAATTCCTCGTCGTTTATTTTCAGAATGTGTGTCAGGTTTAGACTTTCTTTGATGATTTCAGGCGTATAGCAATCTTTGCGCAGATTGATGTCATAGAAACGCAGGGCGCCCGTGCCTGCTTGCAATACCTGTCGGAGTGTTTCGCGTGACTTGGGCGTACGCTGAACCAAGGTTCCGAAACAAATACAGTCGGAATGCCGCGCTATAGCCAAAGCCGAAAAAGTGGGGTCGATATGGTCGTAGGCAACCTCCGTATGAATGGTATAATCGGGTATGCCTTGCGCATTCAGATCTACCTGAACGGTTCCAGTAGGGTAGTGGGGATCGACCTGAATGTTTTGCTCCGACAAGCCCAATTCGCGAATGCAGTTGAGGGCTTCTTCCCCCAAGTCATCCTCACCAATGCGGGTGATCAGTTGCCCCATATCTCCGAAGGAATTGATGCGAAAAATAAAATTCGTTGGGGCTCCTCCCAGCACTTTACCTTCGGGGAGAAGATCCCACAGCAGTTCGCCTATGGCAGTGACTAGTTGTCTCATGGTATCTGGCTTTTTGGGCTTAGAGTATCAAAAGTAAAAAGAATTATCGAAAATACTCGGAGATAAAACTTGATGTACAACAGGATTCTGTGTGAAAAATTGGGTAATTTCGGGCATGAATTACTTGGCGCACTTATACCTTTCCGGTGAAGACGAGCATGTTTTGGTGGGTAACTTCATTGGCGACTACGTGAAAGGGAAGCAGTTTCAACGCTATCCCTTGCAAGTGCAAACCGGGATTTTGTTGCATCGGCAAATTGACTGGTTCACCGACAGGCATGCCCTGGTGAAGGAGTGTGGGAACCGTTTCCGGGAAAACTATGGGCGTTATGCCGGTATTGTGACCGATGTTATTTTTGATCACTTTCTGGCTGCCCGCTGGACTGATTATTCGGCTTCTCCGTTGAGGCCTTTTGCCAAGAAAGTGCATGCCGTACTACTGGCCAATTTCTCCTTGCTTCCAACGCGGGTAAAGTTATTTCTTCCTTTTATTATTCAGCATAAACGTCTGGAATCCTATGCTACCCTTAAAGGTATTCACGAGTCGTTGGCAATTATGGGAAGGCGCACGAGTTTGCCTGAGGAAGCCGACTTCGCCTTGGAGGTTTTACAGCGAGACTATGAGTCGATTCGGAAGGAATTCGAGGTATTTTTCGCTGAGTTGGTTGATTTTGTCGAGGCCAACTTTGAGGTGTATATTCAGAAACCAAGAAGAGTCGATGCCACAAAAAAAGCTTCTGAATAAAATCAGAAGCTTTTCTTGTTATCGTATTGCTATTGCTTATACCACGTGTAGTTTGAGGTTGGCATTCTCAAAGAAGAATTCTTCCTCGCCAAATGCAGGCTCTAGATCGTCAATCCAGATTGCTTTCGGGTTGTACTTGGCAAAGAAAGGCCGGCCAACCCAATCCGGGTTTCGTCCTTGCAGGAAGTTCAGCATAAAGACTTTCTCCCCATGGATTTTCTGAATGCCTAAAACCTGTACTTTGCCAGGAGCACAAGACATGGATGGTCCACGAACCGTACGACACACGCCACTTACTTTCTGAATGGCTTTTTGATAGGTTTTCCAGGCCTCTTCAAGCGTTACTGCAAAATAGTCCTGAGCTCCGGTGTTGCGGGCCATAAACATATAGTAAGGAATGATTCCGAGGTTCACTTGTTCGCGCCACATTTTTGACCACAAGTCCGGATCGTTGTTAATGTTTTTTAGCAGAGGTGATTGCGAGCGAATTTGTACACCAGCTGCTTGCAGGTTTTTAATAGCTTGCTTGACAGCCTCAGTTTCCATAGCCCGTGGGTGGTTGAAATGAGCCATTAAAGAAATCGAAATTCCCCGATCAGCCACTTTGCGGAAAAGCTTCATCAAATCTTCAGCATCGTCATCGGTAGTAAAGCGGTAAGGCCAATAGCTTAATGCCTTGGTACCAATACGAATGGTGCGAATGTGATCCAGGTCGGCATCCAGAATGGCGTTGAAGTAATGTTCAAAAAACTTGGTTTTCATAACTGCCGGATCCCCGCCGGTAAAAAGAACATCGGTAATTTCCGGATGCACTTTTAAGTACTCAATCATCAAGTCGGCTTCTTTCATGGCAAACTTGAAGCTGTTTAACGCAAACTGAGGCCAGCGGAAACAAAACGTACAGTAGGCATGGCAGGTTTGTCCCTGGCTGGGGAAAAACAGCATGGTTTCGCGATACTTGTGCTGAATGCCATTGAGCCTTACGCCATTTAACTCGGGAACGTTGGATTCCTGTCCGGCCGGATTTGGATTGAGTTGAAGCCTAATTTCGTCAACTGCTTTTTTAATGGTTGCCTTGTCGGTAGTGCTTTTCAGCAGCTTGGCAATTTTTTGAAAATGTTCCTCGGAGAGCATTCCTTTTTGCGGAAAGTTGAGGATAAAAAACGGATCCTTTGCAAAGTTGTTCCAGTCGATCAGTTCATCAACGATGTAGTTACTCACTTTGAAAGGCAAGACAGTCCCAATAACTTCAATGGTAAATTGTTCCTCTTCGCTTAACTGTGCAATTTGAGGAATCTGTCTGAAGTTACTGAGTGTATAAGAACGATAATTCATACTTTTTTAGTTTTTAAAGAAGTTAATACCACCAGGAGTAATAACCAATATCATGTGAAAACTGGGGTTGCCGTTGCAGCCACCTAAAACATGATATATTACATACTTTTAAGTCCCTTTTTTGTAGCTTTGCGAAGATAATAAAAAAGCGGGAATTTCGAAAGCGAATTGTGGGCTGCGACCCCGGTTCTTGCAAGTTATAGCTGTAATAGTCAGGTCTTTTGAAAATCGACTTGACCTTTGGGGGAAAGCGGGCTTACGGATTCTTTTGGACAAAGAACCTCTGCTTACAGTTTGTGAGCAATGCGGTGGGTTAAGCACTAAAGTGTATTGCTCACGACTGGCTTGGCGAAAATTTCAAAACTACCGGACATTTCCTGATAGCGGGTACTATTCTTTAGTGACTCAGCTTCTCGGCACGACTGGCGTCCAAACGCAGGAAAATAAAAAGCAATATGGTAAACGACCAGAGCGATGATCCACCGTAGCTAAAAAAGGGTAGTGGAATCCCAATTACCGGGGCGAGTCCAATCGTCATTCCTACATTGATGACCAAGTGAAAAAAGAGGATACAGGCCACACTGTAACCATACACCCGGCTAAAGGTCGATCGCTGGCGTTCGGCCAGGTAGATTAAGCGAAGCAACAAGAACAGGAACAGCATGATGACAGTGGATGTTCCAATAAAACCCCATTCTTCACCCACGGTGCAAAAAATAAAGTCGGTACTTTGCTCAGGCACAAAGTCAAACTTGGTTTGCGTGCCCTTCAGAAATCCTTTGCCGGAGAAACCGCCTGAGCCAATGGCAATTTTCGACTGGTTCACATTCCAGCCTACACCGGTAGGATCGGAGCTGATCCCCAGTAATTCGTTAATTCGCCCTTGTTGGTGCGGTTGCAGTACATTGTTGAATACATAATCTACGGAGAAAGTCATCAGCACCAGTCCAAAGTATAGAGCCAAAACAATGAGCAGGTTGTAAAGGCGCTTGCGAAGCGCATAGCCTGCAAAAATAAGGGATGAGATGAACGTAGAAAGCAGTAAGAGTTTTACCTGGGGCTGTTCGAGCTTGAAAATATGTCCACCAAGAAGAAAAACAGCAGATAAACTGGCGTAAATGGCGAAAGCCTTGAGCGATTCAGAGAGTTTCTGACGCATGAAGTAATGAAAAAGCAGGGCGCCAATACTCAAGGTAAAGATGGTGTGCAAAGGCGACAAAACCAGCGTGAGAATAAAAATAAGGGCTGAAACAAAGGCCAGAAACAAGACAAAGCCCGATAAGCCTTCGCGGAATAAAACCAATATAAATACACTGATTACAAGAGCTGAGCCGGTGTCGTTCTGCAGAAAGATAAGCAAAACCGGAAGCAGCAAAATGATGCCGATAACCAACAGGGATTGAAATCGGTGCATCTTGAAATTATAGGAGCTCAAGTACTTAGCCAAGGCCAGGGCAGTGGTGAATTTGACAAACTCGGCTGGCTGAATGGCTATTCCACCCAGCTGAAACCAGGAGGTTGCCCCTTTTACCTTGGTGCCCACCAGAAGCACGGCAATGAGTAAAAGGATGGTGATAGCATAAAATCCATAGGCGGAAAAAACATAGAACTTACTATCAATAATAATGATCGTGAGTCCGATTATCAAGGCCGCACCAATCCAGATCAGCTGTTTCCCATAGCGTTGGGTCATGTCCAAAATGCTGCTATGTTCTTCGTTGTAAACCGCCGCATAGATATTAATCCATCCCATAAAAATAAGGATGAGGTAGAGTAGAATGCTAAACCAGTCCAGATTGGCCCATATGTTGTTTCTTCTTTCCACGCTATTTATTTTGGTTGAATGGGATTTAACAAATTGGCATCGCGCATGCGTTCTTCAGTAGGAATACGACGCGGAGCAATACTATCGTTCAAGTACTTTTCAATAATTAAACTGGCAATTGGAGCAGCATAGCGGGAGCCCCATACCCCGTTTTCAACATATACCGAAATGGCAATTTTGGGATTCTCCTTGGGTGCAAAAGCAATGAATACCGAGTGATCGGAACCATGTGGGTTTTGTACCGTTCCGGTTTTTCCACAAATTGTAATGCTATCCAGTTTCGAGTAGTAGCGTACGCCACTTTCTTCCACTACGGCCTGCATGCCGTCAATTACCACGTCAAAATGCTCAGGAGAAATGCTGGTTTCGTGCCGTTCAAACTCGATGTCTTGCGGATCATCCTTGGTACTCCAGACCGATTTGACCAGGTGAGGCGTAATGAAATACCCCCGGTTGGCAATGGTAGCCGCCAGGTTGGCCAGCTGAAATGGGGTGATTAATAGCTCGCCCTGTCCAATGGCCATGGAGCGGATGGTTAAGGCATTCCATCGGTTTTGCCCGAAATAGTAATTGTAATAAGAATCTTTGGGGATGTTGCCCGACAGCTCGTTGCTTAGTTCGGTTCCCAGGCGTTGCCCTAGTCCGAAGGTCAATAAGTGGTCCCTCCAGACGTTATAGCCTTGATCAGCCTTGGGGTATTTTCGTATAATCGAGTTGAAAGCATGCCAAAAATAGGGGTTGCACGACTCACGTATGGCATCGCGCAGGCCAATGGGCGAATAGTGGTCGTGTGTACATCGTATGGGGCGCGATCCTCTTCCGCTACAGCTAAAGGTGGTAAACGGCGTGATGGTTTCCTCTTCAAGACCAATCAAGGCATTGATAAGCTTGAAGGTGGAGCCCGGAGGATAGGCTGCCCGAATGGCCCGGTTAAAAATAGGTTTAAGTGTATCTTCCTGAAGCTTTTGGTAATTTGCTCCGCGCGAGCGCCCTACCAGCAGCGACGGATCGTAAGTAGGCGCACTTAAAAAGGTTAGCACTTCACCGGTAGCTGGTTCAATAGCGACTACACTGCCTTTTTTATTTTGCATCAGATATTCGGTGTAGGCCTGCAATTCGGCATCCAGGGTTGAGGTCAGGTTTTTACCGAGTATGGCCACGGTGTCGCTTCGTCCCTCGCGGTAACTCCCTTTGATGCGGTTGTGAACATCCACCAGCTGAAAGTTCACACCTTTTTGTCCGCGGAGTTCTTTTTCGTACGACTTTTCCAGCCCTGTAACTCCAATGTAGTCGCCTTGAGTATAGTAGGGATCTTGTTCAATCTTTGCACGGTCTACCTCGCCAACATAACCAAGCACATGAGCAGCTGTTCGTTGGGGGTATTCGCGCAGCGTACGTGCCTGAACAAAAAAGCCGGGAAAGCGAAAAATCTTTTCTTGCAATACGGCATAATTTTCAGGCGAAAGTTGTTTGATGATGACCGATGGTTTGTACGACGAATATTTCTTGGCCTTTTGAAGGTTTTCAACCAGTTCGGCCTTGTCGATGTCTAAAATCCGGCAAAAGCTGGTGGTGTCAAAAGCGGATAATTCGCGCGGTGTTACCAGCAGGTCATACGATGCTTTGTTGTAAACAAGCAATTCGCCGTTGCGGTCGTAGATTAATCCACGTGCAGGGTAGGTAATTACCCGGCGCAGCACATTCCGGGTTGCGTACTGCTTGTAATTATTGTCGAGTACCTGCAGGCGAAACAGCCGGACTGTATAGATTAATGCGACCAGAATGAAGATTGCCGCCAGTAGGTATTTTCGTTTTGAAAAATTGTCCACAAGTTTATTCCTTAAAAATCAGAAACTGGCTGATGATGATCAATAGTATTGTAAAGATAGCACTTAACAAACTTCGCGTTAACGTATGGATAAAAGCATTTAAGGAAAATGCTTCAACAAAAAACAAAAAGAGATGATGAGCTACCACAAGCAATAGCGTGTAGCGCATAAACCAGCCAAAGCCCATCAGTGTTAAACGGGGGCTTGAATTGGCGTCAATATTATCGCGT
This sequence comes from Sunxiuqinia rutila, assembly GCF_050589705.1. NCBI lineage: Bacteria > Pseudomonadati > Bacteroidota > Bacteroidia > Marinilabiliales > Prolixibacteraceae > Sunxiuqinia > Sunxiuqinia rutila. The sequence goes on along the minus strand of NZ_JBNGOT010000020.1, from coordinate 14,065 downwards.
GAGGAGATCAGGTCAATGGTCGAGGGACGCAGAAAGGCCATAAACGTAGTGGCCGAAGCGTGCATACCCGGAGTGTTGCTAAAAATATCAATGGACAAACCTAAAAAAAATCCCAGGAAAAGTAACAGGTAACGCGGGGTTTCAAAAGGCAGTAACAAGATGAAAAGAACATACAAATAAGGATTCACGTAGCCACTGAATTGAATGTTGTTGAGAAGCAGGGCTTGCAGCAACACCAATATTACAAACATGATGACATATTTCAGCAGATCTCTAATCATTGGTATTTTGGTCCTCCAGGTTTATTTGTTCTTCCAGAAAGTTATTTTTCACCAACTGAACGTGGGTAATTGTTTTGAAATTGGTAGACAGGCGAATCTTGATTTTGTAAAAATTCGCTCCGCTGTCATGGTTAAAATCATCAATCACCCCAAGCATAATTCCTTCGGGGAAAATGGATGAATACCCACTGGTGATAATTGTGTCGCCAGCGGCTAATTCAACGTGAAAAGGAATTTCGTTGAGCTGGGCGTATTCATGATTGTCTCCGGACCAGGACAATGACCCAAAGTAGTTGTTTTTTTTGATTTTGGCCGATACCCGCCACCGTTTGTTCAAAATGGAAGGGCCGGAACTGTAGTGGTCCGTAACATTGGTCACTACGCCAACCACCCCATGCGGCCCAACAATCCCCATGTCCTGCTCAATGCCGTCGAGCCGGCCTTTGTTCATGGTTACGTAGTTGTACTGCTTATTGACCGAGTTATTGATAATGCGGGCGGGAATAAACCGATAGGTTGTATCTCGATTGAGCGTGGTATCGCGCCGGCTGAAGATTTCAACAACCTCCAACTTTTGCAATTTGGTTTGCAGCTCCGCATTCTCAGCTGCCAGCTCGTCATTTATTTTCCGAAGTTGAAAATAATTGGTCAAATTGCTGGATGCTTCAAACAGGGAGGCTGAAACCCAATTGCTGGAGTTGAGAAATTTGACTCGCTGAAAGTTATTGTAGTTAACAATCAATATGAGCGACACGACTTCGAGAGCCAAAAACAGGAATACGAAATAATGTCGCGCAAGAAACTGGAGCAAACTTCTCATGAAGTAAACATATTTTGCTCTTTCCCATTCAGGATTATCTGATCAGGAAGGAGAATTTATCAACATTTTTTAATGCGATGCCGGTACCTCGTGCTACTGCACGTAAAGGGTCTTCGGCAACGTGGAACGGAATATTTAGTTTTTCGGTTAACCGCTTGTCCAGGCCGCGCAGTAAAGCACCACCACCAGCTAAATAAATTCCCTTGGTAACAATGTCGGAATACAATTCTGGCGGTGTTTGTTCGAGGGCACTTAAAATAGCGGTTTCAATTTTTGAAATGGATTTTTCCAGACAGTGGGAAATTTCCTGGTACGATACCGGAACTTCAATGGGTAATGCCGTCATCTGGTTGGGCCCTTGAATGATGAAATCATTTGGTGGTTCCTCCAGCTGAGACAGCGCTGATCCCACATGAATTTTAATTTCCTCAGCCGTCCGTTCTCCGATTTTAATATTGTGCTGGTGACGCATATATTCCATAATGTCTGCCGTGAGGTCATCACCGGCAATTCGAATGGATTTGTTGGTAACGATTCCGCCGAGTGAAATCACGGCAATTTCGGTCGTTCCACCACCGATGTCCACAATCATGCTTCCTTCCGGGGCTTCTACGTCCAGTCCAATTCCAATAGCGGCAGCCATCGGCTCATAAATCATGTACACCTCACGGCCGCCGGCATGTTCCGATGAGTCGCGAACAGCACGGATTTCCACTTCGGTAGAGCCCGAAGGAATACATACCACCATTTTTAAAGCTGGAGAAAAGAATTTAGACTTGGGATTGATCATCTTAATCATTCCCCTGATCATTTGCTCAGCGGCGTTAAAGTCGGCAATCACTCCATCGCGCAAAGGCCTGATTGTTTTCAGGTTGGCGTGTGTCTTTCCTTGCATCTGGCGTGCTTTTTCACCAATGGCAACGAGTTTTTCTGTTTTTAGGTCGATCGTTACTATCGACGGTTCGTCCACCACAATTTTATCATTCTGAATGATAATGGTATTTGCCGTCCCAAGGTCAATCGCTATTTCCTGGGTTAAAAATGAAAACAATCCCATAGTATAATTCTCTTTACAGTATCAATATTCCGCTAAAACTGTTGTTGTGATTAATGTTTAAAGTGACGTCTTCCGGTGAATAACATGGCCATGCCGAATTCATCACAGGCTTCAATCACTTCTTCATCACGGATGCTGCCACCGGGCTCAACCAGGTATTTTACACCATACTCGTTGGCTGCTTCGATGCTGTCCCGGAATGGGAAGAAGGCATCGGAGATCAGCACTGATTCTTCAATTTTGATTCCTTCTTTCAGGTTGAAACGAGGAATGGTTAATTGACGAAGGCTATCCAGGCGGTTTGGTTGTCCCATACCTGCGCCGGTCAGCCAGAACGAGCCGTCCGTGTTTTCAGTGACTAAAGCAATGGCATTACTTTTTAAATGTTTACATGCTGTAATACCAAACTTGGCCAGATTTAATTTATTGTCGTCAAATTGAATTTTTGTGACATTTTTGAATTCGGTGTCCATACCTTCATCTTCATCCTGAACCAACATGCCTCCGCTGATTGAGCGGTATAGTTTTTCACCGGTTGATTCGGCTTTGACTGGGGTAACCAGCAAACGAAGGTTTTTCTTTTTACCGAAAACTTCCAGGGCTTCCGGAGTGAATGCCGGAGCAATGATGATTTCGACAAACTTTTTACCAAACCAGTTGGCCACTTCTTCGGTTACCGTGTCGGTAAAGCAAATGATGGAGCCAAAGGCACTGATTGGGTCACCGGCCCAAGCCAGATCCAACGATTTCAGGATGTTGTCGGTTACAGCCAGTCCACAAGGGTTAAGGTGCTTGATCACCGAAACAGCCACTTTGTTTTCCAGGTGAGTTACCGAATGGTAAGCATCGCTGGCCGATTTCCAGGCTGCATCTGCATCCAGCAGGTTGTTGTACGACAGGGCTTTCCCTTGTAAAACATCAGCGTTGGCCAGGGTGGTTTTGTTGTCAGTGTTGTCAAATTTGTAAAAGGTCGCCGACTGGTGTGGGTTTTCGCCATAACGCAGCACATGGCCGTCGTTTAAGCTTACCCGGTTGGTTTCGGTAATGCCTTCGTTGAAATAGTTGAAGATGGCTGAATCGTAGTGCGAAGACGTGGCAAAGGCTTTACGTGCAAAGGCTTTGCGGTCTTCAATCGAACTTTCACCATTTTTCTCATCCAGCAACTGGATGAAGTCTTCGTATTGGGTACGTGATGAAACGATAATTACATCGTTGAAGTTTTTGGCTGCCCCACGAATCAAGGCAATGCCGCCGATATCTATTTTTTCAATAATGTCTTGTTCTGAAGCTCCGGAGGCCACTGTTTCTTCAAAAGGGTATAAATCAACAATGACTAAATCAATTTCAGGAATTTCATATTCCGTCAGTTGTTTTTGGTCGCCTTCGTTGTCGCGGCGATTCAAAATACCTCCAAAAACTTTGGGATGAAGCGTTTTTACACGGCCTCCAAGGATGGATGGGTAACTGGTCAGGTCTTCAACCGGGGTTACTTTAGTTCCTAAGCCCTCAATAAATGTTTGAGTTCCACCTGTTGAATAGATTTGAACTCCTAACTGATCAAGTTTTTGTACAATAGCATCCAGCTTGTCCTTATGATAAACCGAAATGAGCGCCGATTTAATCTTTTTTAAATCCTTCATTTATAGTCTTTTGAAATTGATGGACAAAGATAGTAAAAAACGACTGATTTTTCTTCTGCCAAAGGCGGTGAATTCCGCAATTTATTATTGAAAAGATACTAACAACGGATCTTGGTTTTCTTCCTGCTTTTTGAATCATTTTAATCCGGAGCATGTTGCTATTTTTAAGGAGTGAAAGATTCCATTTGGAGGGAATAGTTATATCTTTATTGATCGAAACAAAAATGATGCTTTTACTGCGACTCATAATAGAAAGCTTTACGTTTGCCGGCGATTCGTTGCGAGCCAATAAATTGCGTACGTTTCTTTCGTTGTTGGGGATTACCATCGGCATTTTTGCCATCATTTCGGTTTTTACGGTGATTGATTCGTTGGAAAACTACATCCGGAAAAGTTTAAATGCCTTGGGCGATAACATGGTGTACGTACAGAAGTGGCCGTGGACCCCGCCCGAAGGTGAAACGGAATATCCCTGGTGGAAGTATTTGAATCGTCCGGTTCCGAAAATGGACGAGGCTGATGAGTTGATGCGTCGATCGCAGCATGCCGAGAATGCCGTGTTTTTATTCGGGTTTAATGCGACCGTACAATATGGAAGCAGTACGGCTGAAAATACAGAGGTGCTTGCTACTTCGCATGATTTGATTGATACCTGGAGTCTTGAACTGGAGCGCGGCCGGTACTTTACCGAGTCGGAAACCCACTCGGGTGTTCCTTTGGCCTTGCTTGGCAGCGAGCTGGTCGACCGGCTGTTTGGAGGGATCGACCCCGTAGGGAAAGAATTTAAAGCGATGGGGCACCGTTTCCTGGTCATCGGAACCTATAAGAAGAAGGGAACCGACATGTTCGGTACAAGTATGGATAAGCGGATTCATATTCCGGTGAATTATGCGGCGAACATGGTTGACTTCCGAAACCGTGACCGGGGACAAACCATCAATGTCAAATCGAAGACCGGTGTTGGGCGCGAGGAATTTATGGCTGAGCTGGAAGGTATCATGCGAACGCTGCGTCGTTTAAGGCCGATGGAGGAAAATGATTTTGCCATCAACGAGGTGAGTGTAATCAGCAACCGGTTTGATGCTTTTTTTGTGGCTTTTAACCTGGCGGGCTGGGTGATTGGTGGGTTTAGCATTGTGGTGGGCGGTTTCGGCATTGCCAATATTATGTTTGTGTCGGTTAAGGAGCGAACCCGGATTATTGGTATTCAAAAAGCCCTGGGGGCCAAAAAATATTTTATTCTGCTTCAGTTTATTTTCGAATCCGTTATTCTTTCCATCATGGGTGGGCTGGTCGGTTTGTTGCTGATTTTCCTGGGAACAGGCATTTTTAGCTATGTCTCAGACATGACCATTGCCATGAATGCCGAAAATGTGATGATGGGTGTGATGATCTCCGGTGTGATTGGCGTACTGTCAGGCTTTTTGCCGGCATTGTCGGCTTCCCGTCTCGATCCGGTAGAGGCCATCAATTCAGTTTGACAGAGAATTGTTCTGGATTCAAGATCGAACTCCAAAGCAAAATGGGCCGAGTTCAGACTCAGCCCGTATCTAAACAATTTTCTTAACGATTTGTACTTCCCAAATGAATCAGTGCATCGCCCTGGTTGACGATGGGCGCGTGGTTGAGTCCCAGTACATGGCCGCTGGCAGGCATGCGCACCTTGTATTCAAACTTGCCATATGGATCCGAAATACTGCCAATAATTTCGCCTTTCTCCACCTTTGAGCCATCTTTTATGTGAAAGCGGAAAAGTCCGCCATGGCGGGCACGAACCCAGCTGGAGTGTTCAATGATGATGGATTCCGGCATGGGCATTTGAGCCAGTTCTTCAGAAAAGTCGCGCATTCCCAAGTGGTGCATAACGTTCTTAACGCCCCGGGTGCCGCGCATAGTTATCCGTTTATGGAAATCGAGCGACTTACCACCTTCAAACAATAAAACCTGTTTGCCCGACCGCGTGGCTGCCTGTCGGAAGGACTTTTCGCGGTCGGGGGCAAAGACGATGAAGCGAGGATTAAACACCTTGGCCAGTTCGACCAGCTCGGGGTTGCCCCGGCTGATGCGGATCTGTGAGCTGTTGAACCGGTTGGCTCCTCCTGAGTGAAAATCAATGCAGTAATCAATGTGCGGAAGGATGTTGTTCATCAGATGAAACGCAAAAATGCTGGCCAGTGAACCATTTTTTGAGCCTGGAAAAACCCGGTTCAGGTCCTTGCCATCCGGGAATTCGCGTGTCTGGCTCAGAAAACCAAAAACATTCAATACCGGAATGCAGATGACTGTTCCACGTTTGGGTTTATTGATTTTCCGGGCGATTATGTCCCGAATAATTTCCACGCCATTGACTTCATTGCCATGAATTCCGGCATTGAGCAAGAGAACCGGCCCGTCTTCGCGGCCCCGTTCCACAATTACAGGAACTTCAACTTTGGCCCGCGTGTGCAAACGGGCAATGTCCAGGTTCAGAATGGTTTGTTTTCCGGGAAGAATGGGTGTTCCCAGAATGGTCATCGGCTGGTGCTTTTTCATCTTGAAAAGCCTTTAAACGTTTCGTTCTACGTAGCGAATGATACTTTTGGCAATGTCGGATCCGGTGGCTGATTCAATCCCTTCCAGTCCGGGGGATGAATTTACTTCCAGAATTAGCGGACCATGGTTGGATTGCAGCATGTCTACTCCGGCTACGCCCAAGCCCATGACGCGGGCGGCCTTCAGAGCGGCATTTTCTTCATCCTCGGTCAGTTCAATGATTTCGGCAGTACCTCCCCGGTGCAGGTTAGAGCGGAATTCACCTTTCTTGCCCTGGCGTTTCATGGCACCCACCACCACACCATCAACCACAAAGGCGCGAACATCGGAACCTTTCGATTCTTTGATGTATTCCTGAACAATGACCCGGGCTTTCAGGCCGTTGAAGGCTTCAATAACCGATTCGGCGGCATTGTCGGTTTCGGCCAGTACCACGCCCAGCCCCTGGGTACCTTCAAGCACTTTGATGACGACAGGTGTACCACCAACAATTTTGATAATGTCCTTGACGTTGCGCGAATAGTTGGTAAAAACGGTTTTGGGCAGTCCCAGGCCGGCACGGCTTAAGATTTGCAAGCTGCGCAATTTGTCGCGGGAGCGAACCAGTGCCTGTGATTCGATGGCTGTAAATACTTTCATCATTTCGAACTGACGAACCACGGCTGTTCCGTAAAAGGTTACCGATGCTCCGATGCGGGGAATAACGGCATCAACATTTTCCAGTTTTTGACCTTTGTAATAAACCGCAGGTTTTTTCTTTTCAATCACCAGGTCGCACTTGGAGTGGTCGACCGTTATCATTTCGTGCCCGCGTTGCTGTCCGGCTTCTATGAGCCGTATGGTAGAGTAAAGATTTGGGTTTCGTGATAAAACAACAATTTTCATTCGTTCTGTTTTTACTTTTTAATTTACAATGTATGGAACTTTCAACGAAATATAAATCTGCGGTCGGTCTTTTTTACTTTGGTTATTGCTTGATGCACAGCTTGTCACTCCGTTTATTTTCCACCCTTTCCTTTAAAAGGTGATGGTTTTTATTTTTCCCTTGAGTGAAAGGTTACGCAGGGAGCTGTCCACCACAAAGCGCTTGGAAAGAAATTTGCGCCCCAGCAGAACCGGGAATTTCATGGAGCCACGCTCCGTGAGCGTAAGTTCGATCGGGAAAATTTGGTTAAATATTCTGATCTCAGTTAAAATGCTGAAGCGTTCTTCAAGCTGTCCGTTGGAGCTTTTTACTTTTTTCAGGGAAAAGCGATCAAAAACAAATTCTTTGTCATGGTATTTATCATGCTGCGGATCAAGAAAGTGGCAGGATAGTTTTTCTTTCCCGTCTTCCTCAGTCAGCTTGATGTTGTGACAATGAAAACTGGATGTGAAGGCTCCGGTGTCGGATTTAACCTCAATGCCTTCCAGTTTCAGCAAGGGGAAATCGGCAACATCTTCACGTCCTATGAGTGTTCTTGAAAGCGTCATGGCTTAGATAATGTTGAAAAACATTTTAGCAACCATCATGTACAGCATGAGGCCCAGGATATCGTTCATGGTTGTAATAAACGGACCAGTGGCCAGTGCCGGGTCTATTTTAAGTTTGTTGAGCACCAGTGGAATGGTTGTTCCAAAGAGCGAGGCAAAAACAATCACCATGAACAGCGATATACTTACAGCCCAGGTTAGTTTCAAGCTTTCGCCAAAGAAAAAATTGTACCCGAAAATGAGGCTGGAAAAGACCAGTGCGGTAATCATTCCCACAGCCAGTTCTTTTAGTAATTTTTTGCCAAAGGTGTCGAAATCACGGGCTCCGCTGGCAATGGTTTGTACTACAATGGATGAGGATTGCACCCCCACATTTCCGGCCATCGCAGCGATCAGCGGAATGAAGAAGGCAATGCCCTGGATTTGAGCTAGTGCCGTTTCGTTGGCACCCAATACCCGGGCACCCATAATTCCTCCCAGCAGGCCAATCAGTAGCCAGGGCAGGCGGGCTCGTGTTTGGCTCCAAACCCGGTCACCCGACTCCACATCGCCGGTAATACCCGAAACCATCTGGTAGTCCTTCTCGGCCTCTTCACGAATCACATCCACCACGTCGTCAATGGTAATGCGGCCTTTCAGTCGGCCAATGTGATCTACCACCGGGATGGCAACCAGGTCAAAACGCTCCATGGCCAAAGCCACTTCTTCGTGGGTGGCGTCGGTTTTTACATAGTGAATCTCTTCCTCAATCAGGTTTTTGATTTTGGAATTCGTTGGATTCAAAATCAGTCTTTTGAGCGAGAGAATCCCTTTCAGAAAATCATCGTCATCCACCACATAAACGTAGTAAATTTCGTCAATGTCTTCGGCCTGTTTGGATATTGCTTTGAGCGATGTTTGAACCGTCCAGTTTTCATTGACTTTAATGAGCTCTTTAGCCATTAATCCACCGGCGGTATCTTCGTCATATTCCAGCAAATCCGCAATGTCTCCAGCCTGTTCTTTGTCCTTCATTTCCTGAAGAACAGCCTCTTTCATGTCGTCTTCCAGGTCGCGAACCACATCGGCTGCATCATCCGAATCCATGTATTCAATGAATTGATGAGCAATCAGTTCGGGAGGAAGAATGCGCAGGAACTTGCGGCGTTCGTTTTCGGGAATTTCCACCATGACATCCGAAGCCTTTTCGGGGTCGAGCAGCAGGTAGAGGTATTTCGCCTCATCCATAGTCAGCTCGTCCATCAGTTCGGCAATGTCAGTAGGGTGAAGGCTTTCCAGTTTTTCTAAAATGGCTTCTTTGGATTCGCTTTCGATAAGAGTTTTCAGCTCATCGATGTATTCTCGGTTGAGTTCAAATTGCATGTAACAGCTTTTAGGGCTGATTCTCGATCAGCCGGGTTAAACGTTCAAAGTCATAAACAGATAACTGCTCAGGACGTTTAGCGAGTAAGGGATCTTGTCTTAATTCCTCATCCCGGATAAAGGCTTTGATGGAGTTACGCAGGGTTTTGCGCCGTTGGTTAAAGCCGGCTTTTACCAGCTGAAAGAAAAGCTTTTCGTTGCAATCCAGCTTTTGGGTGGCATTCCGACGCAGGCGAATCACTCCGGATTTGACTTTGGGTGGCGGGTTGAAAACATGTTCGTGAACGGTGAACAAGTACTCAATATCATAAAAAGCCTGGAGAAACACACTCAGAATACCATAGGCTTTACTGCCGGGCCCGGTTGCCAGCCGTTCGGCCACTTCTTTCTGAATCATGCCCACCACTTCCGGAATCTGATCGCGGTATTCCAGTACCTTGAAAAAGATTTGCGAGGAGATGTTGTAGGGAAAATTGCCAATAATGGCAAAGGGTTCGCTGAAGTGCTCGTGCAGGTTCATCCTCAGAAAATCCTTCGAAAGAATGCGGTCTCCCAGCTCGGGAAAATGCGTTTGAAGATAAGCCACCGATTCCCGGTCAATCTCAACAACGGTTGTTTGGTAGTTTTCTTTTTGTAATAAAAACTGGGTGAGAACGCCCATACCAGGACCAATCTCCAACACCTGGTTCAGCTTTTCGGCTTGCAGGCTATCCACTATTTTGAGGGCAATATTCTTATCGGTTAAGAAATGTTGTCCCAGGTTCTTTTTTGCTCTGACATTGGTCATTGTTGTTGTTCTCGTGCTTTTAGGATTTTAGATATGTTGTTAAAATTCGAGGTGAATTAAAACAAATATCTATTTTTGTCTGCGAAACTTGCCTTTTTAAAGGCGTGCAAATGTAATAAAGTACTTAATAAAAATAGGAAGTGTCGCTAAAATCCATCTTAAATTTAGCGTAATTTCAGTAATTAACAAGTTTGCTTTGAATTCAAAAATTACCAAAAGCCTTAAATTTCTCGCCTTTTTAGCCTTAGGGGTTCTTTTATTTTGGTTGGTCTATAAAGATCAGGATGTTGACCGGTTGAAGTCCATCCTTAAAAATGATGTCAATTACTGGTGGGTTTTGCTCTCGCTTGTGTTGGGATTGTTAAGTCATGTTAGCCGAACCATTCGGTGGAACCTGATGATTGAACCTTTGGGAAAAACACCCCGTACGCTGAATACTTTTTTGGCCGTGATGGTGGGGTACCTGATGAACCTGGTATTTCCTCGAATGGGAGAGATTTCGCGTTGTGGCGTGTTGGCTCGTTACGAAAATATGTCATTTACCCAGTTGATCGGGACGGTTGTGGTTGAGCGAATCATTGATGTGATTATGCTGTTGCTGCTAACCCTAACCATCATTGTGGTGCAGTTTGGAGAAGTCATTCAGTTCTTGGATAACAACCCGGAAGTAAAAGCACAACTGTCGAACATCGCGTTTTCGCCTTGGGCGGTTTTAAGTATTGCTGGCCTGATTGGGCTGCTGGTGCTCTTCCGGAAACGCCTGTTGCAAACCAAAGCCTTGAGCAAGGTGCGGGTTATTCTCAATAATTTTGCTGAAGGCTTGCGTTCGTTTAAAGACATGAGAAACAAGTGGGCCTTTTTGGCGCACTCCATCTTTATTTGGGTGATGTACTACCTGATGTTGTATGTCATCTTCTTTTCATTTGACTTTACTTCGCACTTGTCGGCGATTGCCGGCCTAACCACCTTTGTGCTGGGAAGCTACGGGATGGTGGCCCCGGTACAGGGCGGCATTGGTGCCTGGCATTTTATGGTGATGCAGGTCCTGATGGTCTATGGCATCGACAAGGCCGATGGAATGGTTTTCGCCTTGCTGGCTCACACGTCCATGATGGGAATGATGATTATTCTCGGACTGGTAGCCTTGCTGATTCTGCCTTTTATCAACCGGCGCGAAGCTACTGCTTAATCACGGTATTTGCTTGTTGGTGTGATAATCGACGGATTAGTTTGGCTTGAAGGTTGTCAACTTGGTACTTCTTTTTAATTTTGGGGAATGCCTGGCCGGGGATACCTTGAGTTTGAATGAATCAAAATAGGGGTGCAACCAGCTGTTCGAAATTTAAACAGGGAGGAAGAATCAGTTTCATGAATACAGAGCTATTTATCGCACGTCGGTTATTTTCGTCCAAAGATCAGACACAACGCATGTCGCGGCGAATTGTGCGGCTGGCTGTGGCCGGCATCAGCCTGGGCATGGTGGTTATGATTCTGGCCGTGGGGATCGTTACGGGCTTTCAGCGTGAAATTGAAGAAAAAGTCAACGGCTTTGCGGCCCACTTGCAGGTGGTTAACTACGACAGCAACCTTTCTTACCAAACCGAATCCATCAATCAGGATCAGCCTTTTCTGGAGGAGCTGAAAGCCATGCCCGAGGTGAAGCATGTGCAACAGTTTATCACCAAGCCCGGTATGATTCGTACCGAAGACGCTATTCAAGGGATGGTGCTGAAAGGCATTGGTACAGATTTCGACTGGAACTTTTTTGACCACAACCAGGTGGCCGGTTCCCGACTGGTGCTGGATTCGCTGCGAACCAACCAGGTTTGGATTTCCGAACAAATTTCGAACTTGCTGCAACTGGGCCTGGGCGATTCCTTTCGCATGTATTTTCTGAATGAAAATGAACGCACGCCCCGCATCCGCCAGTTTGAGGTTGGTGGAATATACCGGACAGGGCTTGAAGAGTTCGATGAGATGTTTATGCTGATCGACATCCGGCATTTGCAAAGCCTGAACTCCTGGGCCGAAGATGAAATCAGTGGCTACGAAGTTTTTGTCAACGACCTGGACGAAGTGGATGAGCTGGAGTATGAGGTGCGCAACCTCATTTTGGCGAACCTGGCCGATGAAGATACCCTGCTGCGTGTGATTAACATCAAACGCAAATTCCCGCATATTTTCGACTGGCTCAACCTGCTCGACATGAATGTGTGGATCATCCTGGTGCTGATGGTGCTGGTGGCCGGCTTTAACATGGTCTCGGGCCTGCTGGTCATTATCCTGGAACGCACCCAGATGATCGGAATCCTGAAATCGCTTGGAGCAGCCAACGTCAATGTCCGGAAAATATTCCTGTACTTTTCGGCTTTTCTGATTGGCGAAGGCCTGTTGTGGGGCAATGTGCTGGGCTTAATGCTCGGACTTTTGCAGCATTATTTTGAAATCATCCACCTCGATCCAACTTCGTACTATGTTGATACCGTGCCGGTGAACATTTCCATTTTGCATTTGCTTTTGCTGAATATCGGCGCTTTGGGAATTACCATTTTCATGTTGCTGGGCCCTTCCTACTTTGTCAGCCGCATTGCACCCGAAAAAACCATCCGCTTCGATTAGGGGGGGATAATCGGTTTTCAGTTGTCAGTTATCGGTTGTCGGCTGTCGGTGGTCAATTGTTTTTTGAGCTGTGTCGCTCTGTGAATTCCTCCTGGTCACTCTGTGGTTAAAGAGACTGTCATTATTTGTCATGAAAATTGATTATCAGACTGTGCTTGATCTCGTGCGCTCTCCTTTCTGCCTACTGCCTTCTGCCTGTCTCCTTGGTTCTCTGATTATGCGTGCGTTCGTGCGTTCATGACCTCGTGTCTTCGTTCTTTCTTTTCTCCTTGTTGGCTGTTTCAATCGGAGTTGGTTGCTCTGTGGTTGAAAAGTTTGTCATTGATGGTCATTATTTGTCAATAATGGTCATTAGCTATTTGTTTGATGCCCAGATTCTCAGATTATGCGTGCGTTCTCCTTGCTACCTACTGCCTTCTGCCTGTTTCCTTGGTTCTCTTAACCCATCCGTCCCGGTTCCCGGGCCACCTTCCCTTCGAGAAGAGAAGGAAATCCAACCACCCGAGTACGGAGCGTTTTATTAAACATTGGTAGCACCATTCAATTTTTCACCCAATTAACCTTATTCCCTTATTCGAAGAGATTAGGAGTTAGTATCAAACACGAATTAAGCTGTAGTCGGATTAAGGCCCGATTGACAGGTGCTTATGTTGTCGATTGTTTGGATTGTTCGTGCCCTCGTGCCCTCGTGCATTCTCCTTGCTGCCTTCTGTCTACTGCCTGTTTCCTTGATTTTCAGCTTGTGTGTCCGTTCTTCTCTTCGTGCCTTCGCGGTTTGAGGCAGGCTGCTCTTTTCTCCTCCTTGTCAGGCGGGGAAATGGGCCTGAGCCGGACAGTTGAGTTTCGATGCTGAATGCATGTGTTTATCGGTCTAAAAAGTTGACGGTTTGAAATGGGTTTCGAAGGATGCCTGCTACTTCTTTCTCCTCCTGCCAAGGAGGAGTACTTTCGCCCAACGCGAAAGGGAGGTGGTTGTTGGAAAGCTCATGCTTCATCCATCAAGGCTTTACCTCAGAAAATCCCGAAACCCTTGATTTTACTGTCCCCCAGCCAGGTCGGACCCTCCACAGCCTCAATTGATGCTCCCATCGCCCAATTTTTTGATTCAATTGGCAATCTTTTCTTTCCATTGGTCAATTTTCTGAATTCATTGGCTGCATTGACCGCTTCATTGCCCATTTTTTTGACTCCCTCGGGGAAATGATTGCTTCCATTGGCATTTTTTCAAATTTAATCGGGGAAATTACCACTCCAACTGGCTATTATTTTGATTTAATTGGCCGGAATAAGGTAGTGTTCATTAAACTGTGTCAATTGTACCTTTTTGCTGGAAATGGTCCAAAAATTGGTGTCAGCTTGAAGCCAAGCTGTCCTTTTGGCTTAATCCAAAAGAACCAAAAGATCAAGGCGGACGATGCTTTTGAACGAAAACGACGGCTCAGTCACTCCCCGAAAACCAACTCCTCCCGTTGGTCGTCAAACAGGGTTTTCTTA
>NZ_JBNGOT010000019.1:0-95924 GCF_050589705.1 Sunxiuqinia rutila | reverse complement strand
GGGGTACTGACACCCAACTTAAAATTGTACATTTATGTGCAATAATTATTGAGTTGGCTGTCAGGCTCTACTCTACGCGAAAATTAGAAATCGATGAAACTTAGAAAAATAGATTTAACTAATCCCCGCCGCCGCTCGGTTGGATCGTGCGGTTTATTAATCATCTAACTTAAACGACTTATGACAGCTCTTCTTTATTACTCAATTGGCCGAAAGCCAAAGATGATAGGTATAAAATCAAATTGTTACTGATCGGGTGACTCGAAGTCAACCGATCAGTAAAGAAGTCTACCTGCCGGATACTGGCGCTCTCTGAAATTAGAAACGATACATCGCATTAACCGCTAGAATTAACGACAATACGACCTAATCAGACATGGAAGAAACTAAAAAATTATACTCTCAAAAAACTATTTCGTTGGCTACTTTTTTGGGAGGTCCCTTGGCTGCAGCCATTGTGATTCGCCGGAATTATTTAAATCTAAATCAGGAGGACAAGGCGCTCAAAACAATCATTGCTGGTATTCTGATTACAGCAGTTTTGCTTTTTGTCTTATTTCAAATTCCTGAAGGCAATTTTGATCGGATATCACAATTTGTCTTACCCTTTATTTATACCAGTGTAACTTATTACATCGTTGAGAAGCTCCAGGGGGCGGATTTAAAAAGGCACGAAGAGAACAACGGTGAATTTTACTCCAACTGGAGTGCAGCCGGCGTTGGATTATTGGTTACAGTAATACTCTTAGCTACAATCTTTGGAACGGTTTATATCGCTCAGCGAAATCAAAATTTTGATTTTGAAACCTATGACAAGGAAGTTGCGAAGTTTGTAGCTAATGAAAGCAATGCTATTGCCGTATTTGGCAGGTTTGAAACTTCAACGACAGACTATCTGCTAAAAGAGCTCTCGAAGGGAGTCGTGTTATGGAAGGAAAATAAGAGAGTCGTTGAGAAATTAAATGCGATAGAGAATTTGCCAGCAGAATTACTCGAACAGAATGCGAAGCTGTTAAAATATTGTGATTTGAGAATCCAGCATAATGAACTAATTATAAAAGCGATTATTGAAGAAACTGGCCAATATGATTTCGAGATTGAGAAAACAGGATTAGAAATAAATAGGATTCTGGAGGAACTACAGTGATATCGGTGTCCTGGTCTGCTAAGGGTGCTTCGGCTAGTGAAGATTACAAGGAAAATGAACGGGGATTAAGCCCGGTTTCAGATACATAAACCAATTGTCTAACTAAATTTTAAACTCAATGATGAAACGGATTAAACGATTTAATGTATGGCAAACTGCGAAGGTGGTTGCCTTGATGTATTTTCTGATTATTGCCATTTTTATGATTCCGCTGGGCCTGATTGGCAGTATTGCCGGTGGCCTGTTTGACAGTGCCTTTCCGTTTGGTGGTATTATGCTTATTTTCCTGCCCTTTGTGTATGGCGTAATCATTTTTTTGATGACTGCGCTGGGCTGTGCCCTGTACAACCTCATTTCGGGCTGGGTAGGCGGCATTGAAGTGGAAGTTGAAGTGGTGGAAGAATAGGCTCAGGCTTTTCCGAAGAAGAGGTGGTTTACTCTTCTTCGGCGCTTTTTTTGCGAAACCAGTTGCCCGGGTTGAGCCGGGCTTTGTATTTGGTGAAAAGTTCTTTGCCCACCAGTAGGCCGCCCAGCCAAAACACCACCTCCATGGCAATAAAACTGGCCGACGACCACACCACTTTTTGCCTGGTTTCGAGCTCCAGAAAGGGAATGAGCAGGGTGAGGGCAAAAAACACCCCACTAAAAATCATCAGAAAGATGCCCCATCGTATGGCCTTGTTCTTCTTTTTCATGCTGACAGTAAAACGGTTGGCGGTGGCTGATTGTTTGCTTCCTCCTCGGGGGTTAGTTGTCGTGCCCCGGAGTTTTTGACTTGCTCAACAAGACCTCATTTTATTTGATCGTTTGAAAAATTGTTCAGTTATTCGTAGCAGAAAATCTTGCCGGTTGATTGATCGGCTTTAAGTTTAAAACCCCAAAAAAGTAACACGAAGTCATGTTGTCATCCATTGTCGAATTCCTGGTCATGTTAAATCCGTTCGCCTTGTTCCTTTACCTCGAACCGATTCGGAAGGACTTGTCGCATCGCGATTTTATGATGGTCATTTTTAAGGCCACCCTCATTTCATTTTCAGTCTGTCTTATTTTCTTTTTGTCGGGCGATCTGTTCTTCCGCAAAATTTTCCAGATTGACTTTGAGTCGTTCCGGATTTTTGGTGGAATCATCATTTTCTCCTACGCCTATTTCTACATCGTAAAAGGACAAAGGGCCCTGATTATTATCAAGGAAAATCTGGATGATCTGGCTTCGGAAATTGCGCTGCCTTTTATGGTGGGGGCCGGATCCATCTCGCTGAGTATTTTATTGGGGCATGACCATTCGTACCTGATTGGAGGCGTGTCGCTGGCCGGTATTTTTCTGGTTAACTTTTTGGCCATTTTTTTACTGAAGACCTTGCGGGATTCCATTGAGAAGAAAAAGTTCAAGAAAGCCTTTGATAAAAACATGGAGGTGCTGCTCCGTCTGAATGGTTTCTTTATTGGTGC
Source organism: Sunxiuqinia rutila (assembly GCF_050589705.1). NCBI lineage: Bacteria > Pseudomonadati > Bacteroidota > Bacteroidia > Marinilabiliales > Prolixibacteraceae > Sunxiuqinia > Sunxiuqinia rutila. The sequence continues at coordinate 93,328 of NZ_JBNGOT010000019.1, read as the reverse complement.
CATTGGCATCAACATGGTGCTGGTAGGCATTAAAAACCTGTTTGGCATTGGGTAGTTGGGCAGGAACTGACGCCGTAAAAAAGGGATGAATCGATGCGATTCATCCCTTTTTTTACTTTAGGTCTATAGCGTTTTTCGATAATTGTTTGAGTTATCCATGAAGTCTTATCAGACGGATTTTACGCTGCAGTCTTGAAACAAAGAGTAAACAGAAAATTTCAGAAAGCACTACGTTCAGCAGAATCAAGCAAGCTTGGATGCTGCCTTCACTTAAACGTGCTTTTCAAGGCTAATTTTTATCTTCATCCTCCATCTTTCTAAAAGCTAAGTTCAACGAGTGATTTCCTTCTTCGTCGGAACTTCTCGTTTGCACTAAGCTTTCAGTTCGATTCCGACCTTGATAAAAATAGGCCTATCCGCGTCTCAAAAAATCTCAACTCAAATTAGCATTCTTTTCTTTTAGGTCACCTTGACTCTTGCAGATAACTCTCATGAACCTTAAATGCTTTTTGTCGGTTGGTGCGAGTTCCCTTAGATTACAACGCCACCGCCGGTTAGTTCATCAAACTCTTTAAAGGTCATGTTGCGCAGATCTTTGTCCGACAGTTGCGGATTGTCAGTTGGCCACTCGATGTTGAGTGTGGGGTCGTTCCAGATGATGGCGCGCTCCGACTCAGGCACATAAGGATTGTCTACCTTATAAGTTACCTCGCTGATTTCGGAGAGGGTGCAAAAGGCGTGTGCAAAGCCGCGTGGGATAAAGATCATCTTTTTATTTTCGGCGCTGAGCTCAATTGAATCCCACTGCCCATACGTGGGCGATCCTTTGCGCAGATCGACAAAATAGTCGATAATGGAGCCGTGGATGCAGCGCAGCATTTTGGTTTCGGAGTAGGGGGGCATCTGGATGTGCAGTCCGCGGATGATGCCGGCTCTTTCCGATCGCGAGTGGTTTTCCTGCACCCAGTGGCGCCCAAGACCGGCTTCTTCCAAAATCTTCTCATCGAAGATGCGCATAAAAAAGCCGCGCGGGTCGAGGTGGGGTTGCAACTGAATTTCATAAACTCCTTTGAGTTTTCGTTCTGTTATTTTCATATGGTGATGGTTTATGTATTTTAAGAATTTCTTATTGGTTGTACCCGGCTGTTGAAGCAGTGCTGTTTCATTGCTGGTAGCCTGCCAGGCTTGTTAATGGCGTTTGGATCATCGTCTGTTTTTATTTTAGTTGATCTGTTTTATCGTGAACAGGAAATCAGGAACGCTTGGAGAAACCGTGCTAAAAAGTTACAACAATCGGTGTAATTGTGAAAGTTCCGCATTTACTTTCCTGTCTGTTTTGTTCCCAATGAGCAACAAGAATGACTAGATTATTGTTTAATGAAGTGTTTGTTTTCGGCTGGTTCTTTTTAGCCAGGGGAGCTGAAAATTGCTGGTGTGTTTGCCCCGGAAAATTCGTTGGCAGACGGTTCGGTCAGCGTCTTGTCTGTTTAGAACGATTAAAATCAAGGATTTTATTCGGGCTTTTCAAGCATAATTGGCTAGTTTTGTTGGCATCGCATCATGAAAGAAGATAAGCATAAATACATTGTTCGTGAAGGGTGGGTTTCCATTGGGACCAACCTTCTTTTGTTTGGTGTTAAGTATTGGGCAGGGGTTGTTTCCGGCTCCATTGCCTTAATTGCTGATGCCTGGCACACCTTGACCGACTCGGTGTCATCGGTAATTGTATTGATTGGCGGAAAGCTGTCCAACAAACCGGCCGATGAAGAACATCCGTTTGGACACGGGCGGGCCGAACACATTGCAGCTATTATTATTGGCGTGCTTCTGGCGCTGGTGGCTTTTGACTTTGTACTGAGTGCTGTGGAAAAGTTTAACAGTGGCGAAGGAGGCCATTTTGGAACCATTGCCATCGTGGTGACCATCCTGTCAATTTTAGGCAAGGAGGCGCTGGCCCAGTATGCCTTTTGGGGCTATCGCAAAACCGGTTCGTCCATTTTAAAAGCCGATGCCTGGCACCACCGGACCGACTCGTTGTCGTCGATTATTATCCTGGTGGGGATTTTAATTGGAAAGTATTATTGGTGGATTGACTCGGTGTTGGCGCTGATTGTGGCTGTAATGATTGGCTATGCCAGCTATGAAATTTTGTCACGCGAAATCAAAAGCTTATTGGGTGAACGAATTGATCCGGAGTTGATTCGATCGATTAAGATTGAAGTTGACGGGCTTTTGGAACGGGAAGTGTTTATTCATCATTTTCATTTACACCAGTATGGCAACCACAATGAATTGAGCTGCCACATTAAGCTTCCGGCGAACATGCCCCTGAATGAAGCACACGCAATTTGCACCCGGATTGAAACCCGGATTCTGGAAAAATTTGGGCTGGTAACGACCATTCACCCGGAGCCCTTGGAAGGCTAGGCAGAGCCAGACCACATTACCTGCGTTTAATTTTTAAAAAGTTCTTTTGGTTTCACTTCCATTCAAGCGTAATATCCTTAAATTAGCGTTTTTGATTTTCCAAACGATGAGAAAAATTCTATACAGCTTGATTTCGCTTGCCTTGTTGGTGGCCTGCCAGGATGTTTTTGAATCACCGCCTCAGGCTTTGCTTGAAGTGAAGGTTAAAAATGTAGACACCTTGAATACCCGTAAACCTAAAGTTTCGGTGTATGGTGTGGGGAGGGACAGTATCTGGATTTATCAGGTAGAAACCGATGTGTTCCGCTTGCCTTTGTGCAGCGGCGATACCACCAGCTACGTGGTGCTGCTCGACTCCATTGCAGATACGCTAAGCATCATTCATTCCAATGAACTGATTTTTGAATCAGCAGAGACGGGCTTTTATCAGGAATCAAAAATACTAGACATCGAACACAGTTTTAATCGGATTGACGATTATGAAGTTACGGACAGCGCGGTCACAAAAAACTGGCATGAAAATATTCAGCTTTACATTCATTCTTTGCCTGCTGACGCTAATTAGTCAGGGGCAGGAGCGCGAGCTCAAACTAAAACCCAAACGGACAGATAATTTTATCCACATGGATGGATTGCGTGTGGGACTTGATATTTCACGACCGATGCAGCATTTGTGGAACAAGGGCGATCGGTATGGAACGGAGTTGAGTTTCGATATGGAGTTGATTCCGAATTTGTATCCGGTGATTGAAACCGGTTGGGAGAAACTGAAAATTGATCACGATTACCTGGACTACAGCTCGGCCGGTTCGTACACCCGCTTCGGATTTGATTACAACTTACTGGTTGCCGAACACGCCAAAGACATGGACATTGTTTATGTCGGTTTGCGCTATGGGTTCAGCTTTGCCAATCAGCAAGTCAAAGAATACCGGATAACCAACTACTGGGGCGATTTGACCGGTCGGATGGGGAAACAAAACTACACTGCCCAGTGGGCTGAATTTGTATTGGGTATCAAAGGAGAGGTTTTCAAAAACCTGTTTATGGGCTGGAGTATTCGTGGTAAATTGAAAATGAGCCAGAAGGACTTTGAGATGCCTCATGTGTATTTTAATCCTGGCTATGGCCCGGCTGAAAAGAAATTCAACTTCGACTTTTCCTATTCTGTCTTTTACAATCTGCCTTTCAATTTTCGCAAATAAATCCGGGGTTCCGGATGCTTGATTCTGAATTCCTGGCTCTTTGGCTCTTAATGCATCGCATTCTAAAGAATTTATCCGAAATCAGGGCATAAAAAAACAGCGCATCAATTGAATGATACGCTGTTTTTTTTATTTCAGATTTACTAATGTCGAATGGACTGATTACATCATGCCGCCCATACCGCCACCCATAGGAGGCATAGCAGGAGCTGCAGGTGCATCTTCTTTTTCGTCAACCAACACGCACTCTGTAGTCAGGAACATACCAGCAATTGATGCGGCATTTTCAAGGGCTACACGAGTTACTTTAGCTGGGTCGATTACACCAGTTTCGTAAAGGTTTTGGTATTCGTCAATGCGTGCATTGTATCCGAAATCACCTTCTCCTTCACGTACTTTTTGTACAACTACGGCACCTTCTTTACCAGCGTTGGCTACAATCTGACGCAATGGCTCTTCAATCGCACGTTTTACGATTTCCATACCAGTTGTTTCGTCTTCGTTTTCGCCAGTCAAGCCTTCAAGAGAAGCAATAGCGCGGATCAGCATGACACCACCACCAGGAACGATTCCTTCTTCAACAGCAGCGCGAGTTGCACTCAAGGCATCGTCAACACGGTCTTTCTTCTCTTTCATTTCTACTTCAGAAGCAGCACCTACGTAAAGAACAGCAACACCACCAGCTAATTTAGCCAAACGCTCTTGCAGTTTTTCGCGGTCGTAGTCAGAAGTTGTTGCTTCAATTTGACGTTTGATCATGCTCACTCTGGCTTTGATCGCTTCTTCTTCGCCAGCACCTGAAACCACCGTTGTGTTTTCTTTGTCAACCGTGATTTTCTCAGCTTGGCCAAGCATATCAATTGTTGCGTCTTCCAACTTCATTCCTTTTTCTTCAGTGATAACAGTACCACCAGTCAAAATAGCCAAGTCTTCCAACATTTCTTTACGACGGTCACCAAATCCAGGAGCTTTAACAGCACATACTTTCAATGATCCACGCAGGCGGTTAACCACCAATGTAGCCAATGCTTCACCGTCAACATCTTCAGCGATGATCATCAATGGACGTCCGCTTTGAGCTGTTTGTTCCAATACAGGAAGCAGGTCCTTCATGGTGCTGATCTTTTTGTCGTGGATCAGGATGAAAGGAGCTTCTAAGCTAGCTTCCATTTTTTCGGTGTCAGTTACAAAGTAAGGAGAAATGTAACCACGGTCGAATTGCATACCTTCAACAACGTCAACGTAAGTTTCAGTTCCTTTGGCTTCTTCAACAGTAATAACACCTTCTTTGTGTACTTTTTCCATGGCTTGAGCGATCAAAGAACCAATTTCTTCATCACCGTTTGCCGATACTTTAGCAACTTGTTTGATTTTGCTGTAGTCGTCGCCAATATTTTGAGCTTGAGATTTGATGGTCTCAACAACTTTCGCAACAGCTTTGTCGATACCACGTTTCAGGTCCATTGGGTTGGCACCTGCAGTAACGTTTTTCAAACCAACATTAACAATTGATTGAGCCAAAACAGTAGCAGTAGTTGTACCATCACCAGCGTCATCGCCAGTTTTGCTTGCTACTTCTTTTACCATTTGAGCACCAATGTTGGCATATGCGTCTGAAAGCTCGATTTCTTTAGCTACAGTTACACCATCTTTAGTGATTTGAGGAGCACCGAATTTTTTCTCAATTACTACGTTGCGTCCTTTTGGTCCTAAAGTTACTTTTACGGCATTCGCCAATTGGTCTACACCTTCTTTCAGCAAGTTTCTTGCTTCGATATCGAATTTAATTTCTTTTGCCATTGTTATTCTTTTTTAAGAAGTTTTGAATTTTGATTAAACAATGTATAAAACATCTGTTTGTGACATCAACAAGTAATCAGTCCCGTCGATGTTCAACTCAGTACCAGAATACTTTCCGTAGAATACAGTGTCACCAGCTTTTAGTTCCATTGGCTCGTCTTTTTTAGCGGCGCCAACCAATACAACCTGGCCAACTTGTGGCTTTTCTTTTGCGGAATCAGGAATAATAATTCCACTTGCTGTTTTTGTTTCTGCTTCCTGTGGTTGAACCAGGATTTTACCTGCAAGGATTTTACCTTTTAACTCTGCCATCTTTCAAATTATTTTAGTTAGACATATTTTTAAATTGACACCCTTATCTATCGAATTTTATGCCAAAGACTGTAGATGGATTATGGCAGTCTGTTTTGAGACATTTTTTCACGTATACGATTGTGTGATTTTCTATCTATTGTCTTATAGTGTTGTTTTTTAGGTTTTTATCTGTTTTGGCAGAATGATTGCCGACCTGACATATGGACATAAAAAAACCACCCCGGTAAGGAGTGGTTTCGAAATTATAAGGTTGGAATAATTTATTCTGCTGGTGTTTCATCCGTGTTGCCTTCTTCTGCCGGTACTGTTGTTGGGAAGTCAGGAATGGCATTGGGATCAACCGCATTTTCAATTTGCTCCTGAATCGCTGATTGATTAGCTTCTACAGTCCCTCTTGGAATGAATGCGCTGCCCATAATAGACAAAACGAGTAAAGCTCCGGCTAAATACCAAGTTGCTTTTTCCAGAAAATCAGTTGTTTTGCGAACGCCCATAATCTGATTGGAAGACTGGAAGTTGCTTGCTAAGCCACCACCTTTTGAGTTTTGAACCAATACAATTAGAATCAAAAGTGCACAAGTGATGAAAATTAAAACAGTAATTAGCGTATACATGGTTAGCTTTTATTTAATTCGTTAATTTTTTTAAAATCTCAATCTGCCCGGCAAAGTAAGTATTTTTTTCCGGAAATTTCAAACTTAAATTTTCATAGACTTCAATCGCTTTTTTGTAATGCTTTTGCTGGGCATATATTTTGGCAAGCGTTTCTGTCACAAGCGAGTTATCGGCCGGTTCAGCGGCGGGTGCCTCCTGTGGAAGATCCACCTCATCCAGGGCTTTTTTAACTTCTTTCTTCCGAATCGACCGAATCAGGTCAACCAGTGTCTCTTCCTGCTCCTCTTTTCGGCTACTCAGTTGGTAGGCTCCGGGAGCCATGTATTCTCTGGCCAGCGGGTCTTCTGCATCGAGTTGCTGCGCTGTGGCAGGTTCTGGCTGAACAACCTCCTGGTGCAAAAAGTGGTACAGCTTGCTGCGGTCGGTAATCCGAAGAGCGCCCTGTTCCAAATAGTGATCAAAGTCAGGATGATCAAGGCATTTCAGGTTTTTCAGCAGTAAAATCCAGGCTGTTTGAAAGGCCGGATAGCTTCTGACAACTTCCATGAGTTCATCCAGGCTTTCCTGGTTGAGTTGTTCCGGGTGCTTCAGGTAGTTATAAAAAGCTTCTTTTTGCATTACCAGTTTGCAATCGATGCGTTAAAAATATCTTCGGTTAATTTTTCCAGAATGGTAGTGACCAGTTCATCTTCAACACTGCTTAGAATTTGATTGCTGTCAAAATCTTCATAGGCTGAAAAGGTTTTTTCCCAGTCTTCATCGTGGTTGGTGTTGTTGGTGTATTTTACTTTCACCGAAACCGTCAGTCGGGTTTGAGCCGCCAGGTCGCCTTGCGAAATATTCATCGGGCGGGTTTCGTAATTGGTAATCTGTCCTTCAAATTCCAGGTCGCCACTTTCTTCTTGCTGGTCCAGCGAGGTTTGTCGAAGCAGTTTGTCCTGCAAGGCTTCGGTCATCTGCTGGCTTAAGTTGGGATTGATTAAGCGGGCCCGGTTGGGGAAATAATAAACCGAGAATGTTTTTACTTCCGGCGAGATAGAAGCTCCGGTAAAGGAATAAGAAACCTGGCAGCTTGGCAGCAGGGTATTTGTTCCCAGAACCAGAAAAATAATCAACAGGAAGCTTTTAATACTATTAGTTAATGTCATATTCTTTAATTTTTCGGTACAGGGTTCGTTCTGAAATTCCCAACTCCTGTGCAGCATATTTGCGTTTTCCTTTGTGTTTTTCGAGGGCTTTTTTGATCAGTTCGATTTCTTTGTCTTCCAAGGAGAGCGATTCTTCCACAAACTCCTCCGTATCCTGAATGTCATCCCGGTGAATGGTCGTGTTGTAGTGTATTGGGGCCTGACTTTGAGACTCCGGCATCAGGGGCTCATCTTCTTTTTGGTAAATTTTTCGGATAATTTGAGCATTTTCAGAATGAAAGCCTGGGCGATCAGCGCCATCAACCATCAGGTCATGAACCAGCTTTTTTAAGTCGTTCATGTCTTTTTTCATGTCGAACAAAACTTGGTACAGAATTTCGCGTTCATTGGTGAACGTTTTTTCATCGATACCCTTGTAGAGCGCGGGCAAATGGTTTTTTGCACTGGGAATGTAACTGCGCATGGCGTCGCCGTTAATAATTCGGTTTTGTTCGATGATGGATATCTGCTCGGTAATGTTCTTAAGCTGACGAACGTTACCGGGCCAGTCGTAACTGGTTAATACGTGTTGAGCCTCTTCGTCCAGGCGAATGGGAGGCATGCGATACCGTTCGGCAAAGTCAAGGGCAAATTTGCGGAAAAGCAGGTAGATGTCATCCTTGCGATCGCGAAGTGGCAAAACCCGAATAGGTACGGTGTTGAGTCGGTAGTACAGGTCTTCCCTGAATTTTCCTTCTCCAATAGCTACGGGAATATCCACATTGGTGGCTGCTACCACGCGAACGTTGGTTTTTAGCACCTTTGAAGAACCCACTTTCATGAACTCTCCGGCCTCCAAAACACGCAAAAGCCTGACTTGGGTAGACAGGGGCAGTTCGCCGATTTCATCCAAAAAAATGGTTCCGCCATCAGCTTCTTCAAAATAACCTTTCCGGTCAGACAAAGCGCCGGTAAAGGCTCCTTTTTCGTGTCCAAATAGTTCCGAGTCAATGGTTCCTTCCGGAATGGCTCCGCAGTTTACAGCAATGTATTTACCATGTTTTCGGGAAGAATATTGATGTATGATTTGAGGAAATGCTTCTTTACCGGTTCCACTCTCACCGGTAATTAAAACCGACAAGTCAGTAGGGGCAACCTGTACGGCCACTTCAATGGCCCGGTTGAGTCCTAGTGCATTTCCAATAATTCCAAAGCGTTGTTTAATTTCCTGAACATCCATAATTGTGCAACTGAATTTTCAACTGACAAAGTTACAATTTTAACTTTTAAAGCCTTTGCTTTTATTGGTTAAGAATACTGAAGCGCCCGCAAGGATGGAGAATTTAACAATTTTTAGTTTTTTTGTGTCTCCTCCGGCTGTTCGTGCTACCTTTGTGAATCCTAAATTATTATTGTATGAAGTTTATTGGCGTTATTCCGGCTCGTTATGCTTCCACCCGTTTCCCGGGGAAACCTTTGGCTTTGTTGGATGGCAAGCCGATCATTCAGCATGTTTGCGAGAATGCCGGAAAGGCATTGGATCAAGTCTGGGTAGCCACCGATGATGAGCGAATTGCGCAATGTGTGGCTGGTTTTAACGGACAGGTTGTCATGACCCGGGCAGACCATCAGAGTGGAACCGACCGGTGTGCTGAGGCGGCACAAGCCTTAGCGGCAGCACATGATTTTGATGTGGTTATTAATGTGCAGGGCGATGAGCCTTTTGTGCGGTTGGAGCAAATTGAAGCTTTGAAAGCTTGTTTTGACGATTCGTCAACCGATATTGCAACCTTAGTTAAGGTCATTGAAGATTCGACGGTTTTGTTTAACCCGAACCGTCCGAAAGTGGTTGTGGATTGCAAGCAGAATGCTTTGTTTTTTAGTCGTGAGGCGATTCCTCATATTCGGGGTGTTCAGAAAGAAGATTGGCTGGCTCACCACCAATTTTACAGCCACCTGGGAATGTATGCTTACCGCAAAGAAGTGTTGCAGCAATTGACTCAGTTGGAGCCATCGCGGCTGGAATTGGCTGAGTCGCTGGAGCAGTTGCGCTGGCTCGAAAATGGCTTACGGATTAAGGTAGGGCAAACCCAGTTTGAAAGTATTGGAATTGATACGCCTGAAGACTTGGAGGCAGCCCGTCAGTTTCTGGAGAATCAGCGTAAATGTTAAGGCAGGCTGAATCTGGCTTCGATACGATGTATTGTAAAAGAAAAGGATTGGATAAATAAGCTCATCCAATCCCTGTTTCTTTTTATGATTCGATAATCACAATTTTTTCGATGGTGTCTCCTTGACGGATGGCATCAATAACTTCCAGCCCTTCGTAAACTTTCCCAAAACAGGTGTGGTTACGGTCAAGGTGGGCTGTGTTTTCCCGGCTGTGGCAGATGAAAAACTGAGAGCCACCCGTGTTGCGTCCAGCATGAGCCATAGACAATACGCCGCGGTCGTGGTACTGGTTGTCGCCATCCAATTCGCATTTAATAGAATATCCCGGGCCACCGGCACCGGTTCCATCAGGACAACCGCCCTGAATAACAAAATTGGGAATCACTCGGTGAAAAGTCAGGCCGTCGTAAAAACCTTCTTTCGATAGTTTTACGAAGTTTTCAACTGTTCCCGGAGCATCTTCTTCGTAAAAGTTTACTTTCATGACTCCCTTGTTGGTATGAATTTCTGCTTGTTTCATTTTTTCTGATTTTTAATGTTCGGGACAAAAATACAATTTTCAGCTTGGTTTTTGGCTTGGGCTTATCGTAAAACTGGTTTCCCGGGGCGAAGAGTCTTGTTGCAAGCTTCGCTTATGAATGATGAGCAGGCAGCCCGCCAGGGTTAGAGCTGCAATAAAATAGAGCAACAGGTACAGCTTGGTGTTCGCAATGGTTGACTCGATGTTAAAGCCATTGTTTAACAGGAAATAAGCTGCGTAGGCAATTCCGTTGTAAATCATATGCGACAGGATACAAAGCGAAAGCGATTGCGTTTGCCAGTAAAGGTATCCAAGGAATACCCCTGCCAGTAAGCCGGAAACGAGCTGATTGATGTTGAAATGAATGGCACCAAAAAGAAAGGCCGTAAGCAGGATCGATTGTAAGGGCGAGTACTTATTCAGGAAGCTTTTCAGGATGATTCCCCGAAATAGAATTTCTTCGACAAGTGGTGCGAGTATTACAATAATCAGAAAAGAATACCCTTTTAGATTAAGTAAATTGACGAAAAACTCCTGAAAGGAATGGGGGAGTGGCAAGAGTTGTTCCAGCGGGTCAATCAGAAAGAAAAGGGCGAAGGTGCCCAGTATGGCCAGCGGAAGAAAGGAAAAGGGCACGTAGCTTAACTCTTTGCCAAGCTTGAATTCTTCCTGCTTTTTTTTGCGATGGATACCATAAGCGATGATCATGATTTGAGCCAGAACCAGCATGGTAGAGATATAAACCGTTGTGGCTGTTTTGTTTTCAGCGTTTGTGGTACTGAGGTGTGCGAAAATGAAAACGGGAATGCAGAGACCGAAAATTAGTGCAAGAAGCCTAAAAAGGAGTGTGACTGCATTTTTTAATGTCGGATAGTTTGTGGTCATTGTGGTTATGTTCTGAAAACATAAAGTTAAGGGAGAAGGATGATTCATCAAATGCTTTTTTGATTTTTTTGATAAATGGACTGTTTTGGAGCCAAAATGAGCCTGCTGAGTACATGAACGATCATTTTTGTCTCTTTTTGAACGGCTGTTTTGATCGGTTTTTGATCGACTTTTGGCTCCCAAAACAAGCTTCTAAGGCAATTTTTTCATTCCGGTGAAGAGGTGTTAAGTGTCTGAAGCGAAGAATGAATCTACAGTGGGCACTTTCTCTCAAAGTACTGTTTGGTTATTATTAAAGGAAAGTGCTCAATAGGATAAAAACGAGGGATGAAATCGGAATGATTTGAAGAAGTATTCAGTAAGGGTTTGATGGGTGGGTGAATTTCAAACTTAATGCTGTTGATGGTGTGTTTTTATTGTCTAAAGGTCAGATGGATAAAAGAGTTTGCGAACAAATGACAGAACGTTTTAAATAAATGGAAACTTGCTTTTATTTCATGAATATTAAATTGACATTTGTTACTGTTTTTAAACATCATTATCTTAATTAATACTTGAATTAAATCAGTGTTTTAGGCATTTTTCGTCCATTCCTTTGTCTAAAGTAATTGGTTATTCATTTTGAAAAAATAAACAAGATGAGAGAAGATATCAATGATTTCATGTTGGGCCTAAAAGCCAAAACACCTGGAGAAAATGAATTTCATCAGGCCGTTCAGGAGGTGGTTGAATCCATCTGGGATGTTTATCAGAAAAATCCACGTTATAAAAAAGCCAAAATTCTGGAGCGCATGGTTGAGCCAGAGCGGGTAATCATGTTCCGGGTTCCCTGGATTGATGATCAAGGAGAAGTTCAAATCAACAGGGGATACCGGGTTGAGTTTAATTCAGCTTTGGGACCTTATAAAGGTGGGTTGCGTTTTCACCCGACAGTAACACTCTCCATTTTAAAGTTTCTAGGGTTTGAGCAGACCTTTAAAAATAGCCTGACTACCCTGCCTATGGGCGGAGGAAAAGGAGGTTCGGATTTTAGCCCTAAGGGCAAATCGGACAATGAAATTATGCGTTTTTGCCAGAGCTTTATGACTGAATTGCAACGACACATTGGCCCGAATACCGATGTCCCTGCTGGCGATATTGGCGTTGGTGGCCGTGAAATTGGTTATTTGTTTGGTCAGTATAAACGTATTCGAAATGAATTTACCGGGGTGTTAACCGGAAAAGGACTGGCCTGGGGAGGCAGTTTAATCCGTCCGGAGGCTACTGGTTTTGGTGCCGTGTACTTTGTGCAGCACATGCTTGAACAGCTTGGCAAAACAGTTGCCGGACATACGTTTGCGGTATCGGGCTTCGGAAATGTGGCCTGGGGAGCCATAACTAAAATTAATGAATTGGGAGGGAAAGTCGTTACCATTTCCGGTCCCGATGGCTACATTTATGATGCGGAAGGCATTAGTGGTGAGAAAATCGAATACTTGTTGGAACTTCGCGCGAGTAACAACGATGTTGTGGAGCCTTATGCCGATGAGTTTGACGCTAAGTTTTTCCCCGGGAAAAAACCTTGGGAACAACCAGTCGATATTGCTATCCCATGTGCTACAGAAAACGAACTGGATGTTAGCGATGCCAGCTTGCTGGTTTTAAACGGATGCTTCCTTTTGGCCGAAGCTTCGAATATGGGCTGCACTGCTGAAGCTGCTGAATTCTTAACTGAGAAAATCAGTTATGCTCCCGGAAAGGCAGTGAATGCCGGTGGAGTAGCGGTGTCGGGTCTGGAAATGACTCAGAACAGCCAGCGCTTGAATTGGACTCGCGAAGAAGTAGATGCACGCTTGCATATTATTATGCGCGAAATTCACGATACTTGTGTTAAGTATGGTCGCGAAGGCGACAAAATCAACTACATAAAAGGAGCCAATGTCGGTGGCTTTGTCAAGGTGGCCGATGTAATGATGGCTCAAGGGGTTGTTTAAAATTAAGGGGTTGAGAGGGAGGCATTTGTTTCCCTCTCAAAATTTTAAGCATCGGTGTGGAATTATCAATTAGATAATATTTCTTTTAAGGTTAGCTAAATGAAATTGATTTTCTTTGAGCCAAATTTTTGAAATGTTAATTGATACACACGCTCATATTTATTCGGAAGAGTTTCTGGAAGATATTGATGAGGTAATTACGCGGGCTTACGACAATGATGTGCGTAAAATCGTTTTACCGAACATTGATAGCTCTTCGGTTAAGAAAATGCTGGATCTGGCTGATCAGTATCCTCAAATTTGCTACCCGTTGATGGGACTGCACCCTACTTCGGTAGGCGAAGATTATGAGGAAGAGTTGGAACTTATTGAGTTTTGGCTAAAAAAACGCAAGTTTTACGGAATTGGCGAGATTGGCATCGATTTATACTGGGAACAAAAATACCTGGAGGAGCAAATCAAGGCCTTTCGCCACCAGTTACGGTTGGCAAAAGAATACAAGCTGCCGGTGGTGCTACACGTACGGGAGTCTTTTGACGAAGTTGTTGCGGTTTTGGAAGAAGAAAATCAAGCTGATTTAACCGGCGTGTTTCACAGTTTTACCGGAACAGTGGAGCAAGCCAACAAAATTGTCGCTCTCGGATTTAAGATTGGCATAGGCGGAATTGTCACCTTCAAAAACAGTGGTTTGGATCAGGTCATTGCTCAGGTTCACCCACAGCACCTTATTCTGGAAACCGATGCCCCTTATTTAACCCCCACTCCCTTTCGGGGAAAACGTAATGAAAGTGCTTACCTAATTCATGTAGCTCGTAAAATTGCAGAGCTCCATGATATGTCGGTTAATGAAGTGGCAAAGATTACTTCTGCAAATGCAGTTAATTTATTCGGCATTTAGTAAGATGTTTCTTTACCTTTGAGGCAAAATCGCGAAGAAGTGAATGATCAATCAATTCTTATAATTTATACCGGTGGTACCATTGGGATGGTACAAAAGGATGGAAAAGGAGCATTGGCTCCTGTGCGTTTTGATCAAATTGCTGATGAAGTTCCGGAGCTAAGACGTCTGGGCTGTCATCTGGAGTCACAAACCTTCCATCCGCCATTGGACTCTTCAGATATGTCTCCCAAGACCTGGGGGCGGTTAGCTAAAATTATCTTACAGAACTATCGGAAATTCGATGGTTTTGTTATTCTGCACGGCACGGATACGATGGCTTACACGGCATCGGCTCTGAGTTACATGCTCGAAAACCTGGACAAGCCTGTGGTTATGACCGGCTCGCAGCTGCCTATCGGAGTGCTGAGAACGGATGGGAAAGAAAATCTGATTACGGCCATTGAAATTGCTTCAGCTAAGGAAAATGGTTCTGCCGTAGTGCCGGAAGTCTGTATTTATTTCGACAATAAACTATACCGGGGCAATCGGGTCGTGAAACGACATGCCGATCATTTTAGTGCCTTCGACTCGGTTAACTACCCGATTTTGGCCAAAGCAGGAGTGGATATTAAGTTTTTTCATGAGAATATTTTCCATCCGGAGAAGAAAGGCATACTGAAAGTAAGCTCAAATTTTGACGATCGGGTGGTTGTTTTGAAGTTTTTTCCGGGTATGAACCGGGAAATTTTCGAACAGATCATTAATATTCCCACCATAAAAGGAGTGGTTTTGGAAACTTTCGGCTCGGGCAATGTGCCCACCTTGGCTTGGTTGACCCGGGTTATCCGGAAAGCCATCCGGCGAAATGTCATCTGTGTGAATGTCACACAATGTCAGGGAGGAACCGTTAAAATGGGGCAGTACCAAACCAGTCGGGAGTTGAAAAAGATTGGCGTGGTAAGCGGAAAAGACATGACAACGGAGGCTGCCGTGACCAAGCTGATGTTTTTGCTGGGACAGGGTTTGAGCCATGAAGATATTAAGTTACATTTGCGGAAAAATTTGAGTGGGGAAATAAGTGAATAGCTTATTTCATTTTCATATTTTTTTTGTATTTTGCAGCCCTGAAAAATGCTGGTGACAGCAGAGGATAATGGAGAGGTGCAGGAGTGGCTGAACTGGCACGCCTGGAAAGCGTGTGTACTCCAAAAGGGTACCGAGGGTTCGAATCCCTCTCTCTCCGCTGACGGGTGAACCCTATTTATTCGGGTAAGCCCATCAGAATAAGGATAAAACAGCCGGAAGTCATCATCGCTTTTGGTTTTGTTTATTAAAAAAACAAATAGTATTATAAAAATTAAATTCAGAAGATTTACTAATTAAAATTAAAACCAATGATGAAAAAACTATTTGCGTTTATAGCAGTTCTTGGGATGCTTTACTTTGGAGCATCGAACAATGCCGTTGCTCAGGAAACAACAGAGGAAGCAACTACTGAAGTAGCTGAACAAGCAGCTCCTGCAGTTGATTTAGCCGCTGATGCTGAAGAAGAAGCAGCTGCTGCAGCCGAAGAAGGTAAATCATTGCACAGTCAGTTGAAGCAAAAATTCATCGAAGGTGGACCTACCTTTATGTCTTTCGTTTTGATCTGTTTGATTTTAGGTCTGGCAATGTCTCTTGAAAGAGTAATCTATCTGAACTTATCAACAACCAATACAAAGAAATTGTTGGTTAAAGTTGAAGAAAGTTTGGACAATGGTGGAATTGAAGCTGCCAAAGAAGTTTGCCGTAACACTCGCGGACCTGTTGCAAGTATTTTCTTCCAAGGTTTGGACCGTTCTGAAGAAGGGTTAGAAGTGGTTGAAAAAACGGTTGTTTCTTATGGTGGTGTACAAGCTGGTTTGTTGGAAAAAGGCTTGAGCTGGATTTCATTGTTTATCGCTTTGGCTCCGATGCTTGGTTTCATGGGTACAGTAATCGGTATGATCGCTGCCTTTGATGCGATTGAAGTTGCTGGTGACATTAGCCCCGCGTTGGTTGCTGGTGGTATTAAAGTGGCTTTGATTACAACAGTATCAGGTCTTGTAGTTGCGATGATTCTTCAAGTATTCTACAACTACTGTTTGTCTAAAATTGATAGTATCATTAACGACATGGAAGATGCTTCCATCTCTTTGATCGATATTCTAGTAAAACACAATCTTAAAAAATAATTTAACTTATGAAGTTAGATAAAATATTATCCATCGTTTTGTGGGTACTATTAGCAGTGTCAGCTGTACTGATTGTGTCAATGATGACGAATATCAGTGAGAATGAAGCTGATCCTACAATGGGTACCTGGATTAACACAAACCTAAGCTGGTCTTACATTTTGTTGGGACTTGGTGCAGCGATTGCTGTTGTTTTTGCCCTATTTAATACCTTTACTGATAAAACTGCTGCTAAAAAAGGAGGCATTGCGCTTGTCTTTACAGCTGCCGTTCTTGTTGTTTCTTATGCGCTTGCATCGGATGCAATTCCACAATTTTATGGTGTCGAAAAGTTTGTTGCTGACGGAACATTGACTGCCTCAGTATCAAAAATGGTAGGAACAGGTTTGTATGCAACATACGTACTGTTTATTTTGGTGATGATTGCCGTTGCGGCTTCTTCGCTGAATAAAGTTTTTAAATGATACATAATTGTAGGAATTAACACAGGAAAAATAAAATAATATGGCAAGAAGAGTACCAGAAATACCGGGGTCATCATTAGCAGATATTGCTTTCATGTTGCTTATTTTTTTCCTGGTAACCACCACAATGGATGTTGACAGCGGACTAGAGCGTCGTTTACCTCCAATGCCTCCAGAGGATCAGCAGGATGACGATACTCCGCCAATTAAAGAACGTAACGTGTTCGTGGTTTTGGTCAACGCCAAAAACCAATTATTGGTAGAAGGTGAAATAAGCCGTATTGAAGACCTTCGTGAGAAAGCCAAAGAATTTATGGACAACCCTTATAATGAAGAGCACTTACCTGAAAAAGAACTCAAGAATGTTGATTTCTTTGGGGAAGTGGAAGTCACCAAGGGGGTTATTTCTTTACGAAATGACGTAGGTACTCAATATGGAACGTATATCGCTGTTCAGAATGAGTTGGTCGGTGCCATCAACGATTTAAGAGAAGAACTTTCTAAACGTAAGTTTGGAAAGTCATATGAAAGCTTGGATAGGGAGCAACAAGGAGCGATTAGAGACATCTATCCTTCTAAAATATCCGAAGCAGAACCTAAAAAAGTGGGAGGAAATTAGTATGTCAAAGTTTAGAAAAAATGACTCTAAGGAATTACCACCGATTTCAACGGCATCATTGCCCGATATCGTATTCATGTTGCTTTTCTTCTTCATGGTTAGTACAACCATGCGGGAAGTTACTTTGATGGTAAAAGTAACGGTTCCAGAAGCAACTGAATTATCGAAACTGGAAAAGAAATCTTTGGTAAGCTACATTTATGTAGGTACACCGCACACTCAATACCAACGAGTGTTTGGTTCTGAACCACGCATTCAATTGAATGATCAGTTTGCGAAAGTAGAAGACATTCAAGATTACATTACAAGTGAACGTGAAGCACGTGACGAGGCTGAAGTACCTTTCATGATTACTTCGCTTAAAGTGGACGAGTACACGAAGATGGGTATCGTTACCGATATCAAGCAGGAGTTGCGTAAAGCATCGGCCTTGCACATCAACTATTCGTCTCGTAAAAGAGCAGATTGATAGTTTTTTGATCATCAATATAAAAAAGGAGGACCATTGGTTCTCCTTTTTTGGTTTATGACCCTTTAGGATTACTACTTTATTGCAAGTAATCATAGAGACCTTGTGAAGAAAAATGGGAATACTTTTAGCCCCATAATGGCTGATTTTTTAATAGTTTTGGTACTTAATAACCACTAACGATAGAACCTATTGAATTATGGCAACACTAAAATTTGACGAAATACCTTATGAAATTGTCCGGTCGGGCTTGCAACGGAAGTTGATTCATACGAAGGAGTTAATGACTGTACTGATTGACTTTACGGATGGTCCGTGGGAAGAACCTGAGCCAAAACACAGTCATCCGCACGAGCAAACCTCTTACATTGCTTCCGGACGTATCCTGTTTTTTTGTGATGGGGAAGAGCCCTGTGAACTAGAAGCGGGGGATATGTTTGCCGTGCCTTCCGGCGTGCCACATACCATTCAATTACTCAGTCCAACCGCCCGTTTGGTGGACAGTTTTAATCCGATTCGCGAAGATTTTCTGAAATAAAAAGAGGGAGCAATTGCTCCCTCTTTCTGTATGCTTGGATCTATTCTTATTTGTTTTTCAACTCAACTCTGAGGTTTAACTCGTCCAATTGAGCTTCAGAAATAGTCGATGGGGAGTCGATCATGACATCGCGACCGGCATTGTTTTTTGGGAAGGCAATCACATCGCGGATTGTGTCTAAGCCAGCAAATAACGATACCAAACGGTCAAAGCCAAAAGCGATTCCGGCATGTGGCGGAGCGCCAAATTTGAAGGCATTCATTAAGAATCCGAATTGAGCTTCAGCTTCTTCTTTGGTAAAGCCTAGCAGGCTAAACATTTTGGCCTGCAGTTCTGAATCAAAAATACGCACAGAACCACCACCGATTTCCACACCATTAATGACCAGGTCGTAGGCGTTGGCACGCACTTTTCCGGGCTCCGTATCCAATAGCGCAATATCTTCCGGTTTTGGCGCTGTAAATGGGTGGTGCATGGCGTAGTGACGCTGTGTTTCTTCGTCCCATTCCAGAAGCGGAAAATCCACAACCCACAAGGGTTTAAAGGTGTTTTTATCCATCAGGCCAAGTTGCTTACCCATTTCAAGGCGAAGAGCGCCTAAGGCATCCAGCGTGTGTGCTTTGTCTCCGGAAAGCACTAAAATGAGGTCTCCCGGCTGGGCATTGCAGCCAGCTGCCCATTGCTGTAAATCTTCTTGTGCATAAAACTTATCTACTGATGATTTGAAAGTACCATCTTCGTTGCATTTGACATACACCAACCCTTTGGCGCCAATTTGCGGGCGTTTCACCCAATTGGTTAAGGCATCTAATTGTTTGCGGGTGTATTCGGCGCATCCGGTAGCGCAAATTCCGCCAATAAACTCGGCTTCATCAAATACTTTAAAATCTTTTCCTTTTACCACTTCTGTCAGGTCGTTGATCAACATTTCAAAGCGGGTATCGGGTTTGTCCGATCCGTAGTTGGCAATGGCTTCAGAATAAGGCATGCGTGGGAAGTCGGTGACTTCAACATTTTTGATGGTTTTAAACAGGTGTTTGGTTAAGCCTTCAAAGGTGTTCAACACATCTTCCTGCTCCACAAATGCCATTTCGCAGTCAATCTGCGTGAATTCCGGCTGACGGTCGGCCCGCAGGTCTTCGTCACGGAAACACTTTACAATCTGGTAGTAGCGGTCGAATCCGGCTACCATCAGCAATTGCTTAAAGGTTTGTGGCGATTGTGGCAAGGCGTAAAACTCGCCCTCGTTCATGCGTGAAGGAACCACGAAATCGCGTGCCCCTTCCGGCGTTGATTTAATCAGCACCGGCGTTTCCGTTTCAATAAATTCCTGATCGTTCAAGTAAGAACGAATGGCATGGGCCATGTTTGAGCGCAGTACCAGGTTTTCGCGTACGGGGTTGCGTCGCAAATCCAGGTAGCGGTACTTCATCCGAATATCATCGCCGCCGTCACTTTCATCTTCAATGGTGAAGGGAGGCGTCGCCGAAGCGCTCAAAACATTCAGCGCTTTCACATCAATTTCGATGTCACCGGTAGCGATGTTTTTGTTTTTACTGCTCCGTTCACGAACAAGTCCTGTAGCTTGAATCACATATTCCCTTCCAATTTTCTTAAGCTTCTCGGTCAGCTCGCTTGAGGTGTTTTCATCAAAAACCAATTGGGTAATGCCGTAGCGGTCACGCAGATCGACAAAAGTCATTCCACCCAGTTCGCGTTTGCGTTGCACCCAGCCTGCCAGTGTTGTTTCAGTACCCTGATTTTCCAGGCGTAATTCTCCACATGTATGTGTTCTGTACATAACTTTGTTCGTTTTTGTTTGCCTGCAAAAATAAGCAGTTTTTAGCAATTTAAATTGTAGGTTTGTGATTAATTCTGAACGGATTTTTGAGATGAAGCCTTTTGATGATACTTATTTTATGAAGAAAGCTTTTCAGGAAGCACAACGCGCTTATGAAAAGGGTGAGGTTCCGGTAGGAGCCGTTGTCGTTGCTCAGGAATTAGTGATTGCACGCGCACATAACCTGACGGAAACCTTAACCGACGTGACGGCTCATGCCGAGATGCAGGCGATTACAGCTGCCGCCAACCTGCTTGGAGGCAAATACCTGGATAAATGTACGCTTTACGTCACTTTAGAGCCTTGTGTGATGTGCGCCGGTGCCTTAGGATGGTCGCAGGTGGGACGCGTTGTTTTTGGCGCTTACGATGCCAAACGTGGTTTTTCCAACTTTGCGCCTAAAGCCTTGCATCCGAAAACCGAAGTGGTGGGGGGCGTGTTGGCCGACGAATGTGGCGACCTGATGACGGCCTTCTTTCAGGAACGGCGTTAGACCGCCGCAGTATTTCCTTTAAACGTTATTGATTTTAGCCTGAACGGCTTATTTCCTATCGCTTCTTTCCAGCCGGAGTGGTGTGGTCAGGCTTCTTGAGCAAGGCGCCCAAGCTTCCTGGGCAGCGTAGTCCGAGGTCTTGAGTAAGGCAGCCAAGCCTCGTGGGTAGCTTAGTCGCACTCCTTGGGTAGGGCGGCCAGATTCCTTGGCTAGCGTACCCAAGCTTCTGGAGTGGCTTGCCCGCGCATTCCGGACAACTTACTCCGAAAGCGTGAAGCGACTGAACAAGGGCAAAGAAAAAGAGCTTTCAACCGAAATTGAAAGCTCTTTTTATATTCTGGACTGGAATTAACTTCCGAAATCGTCAAACATGATGTTTTCATCAGGTACTCCCAGGTCATAAAGCATTTTCTGAACGGCATCGTTCATCATCGGTGGACCACACAAGTAGTAATCGATTTCTTCGGGTTCTTCATGTTTTCCAAGGTATTGGTCATGAATCACCTGGTGAATAAATCCGGTTGGTCCTTCCCAGTTGTCTTCGGGCTGCGGATCGGATAAAGCCAGGTGGAAGCTGAAATTCGGGAACTTCTCTTCAATGGCTTTAAACTGATCGTAGTAGAACACCTCTCTCCAGGAACGAGCACCATACCAGAACGTCACTTTTTTGTTCGATTCTTCCAGGGTGTGGAACAAGTGGAACAAGTGCGAACGCATAGGAGCCATACCGGCACCACCACCAATAAACATCATCTCATTGTCGTTGTCTTTCAGGAAGAACTCTCCGTAAGGACCTGAGATGGTTACTTTGTCGCCTGGTTTGCGTGAGAAAATGTAAGAAGAACAAATTCCCGGGTTAACTTTCTGGAAGCCACCATTCACGCGGTCAAACGGAGGTGTGGCAATCCGGATGTTCAACATCACGATGTTGCCTTCAGCCGGGTGGTTAGCCATGGAGTAGGCACGGAATGTTGGTTCCGGGTTTTTCATTTTCAGGTCGAACAGGTTGAACTGTTCCCATTCGGGACGGAATTGCTCTTCCACTTCTATGTCTTTGAAATCGACATCAATCTTAGGAACATCAATCTGAATGTAACCTCCTGATTTGAAATCCAGCGTTTCGCCTTCTGGCAAGCGTACGACAAACTCTTTAATGTAAGTCGCTACGTTCTTATTCGAAATAACTTCGCATTCCCATTTCTTGATTCCCATGATTTCCTGAGGAATCTTCAGCTGCATATCTTCTTTTACCTTTACCTGGCAGGCCAAACGCCAGTTGTCGTTTTGCTCTTTGCGGGTAAAGTAACCGGTTTCGGTAGGCAGAATAGAACCGCCACCATCAACAACCTGGCAGCGACACATGGCACAAGTACCACCACCACCACAAGCCGATGGAAGGAAAATCTTGTTGTTTCCCAGAGTGGTCAGCAAGGTGTCTCCCGGGTTGGTTTCCAGTACGGTGTCGCCTTCGTTAATGTTTACCTTGACAACTCCGGAAGGAGTCAGCTTTTTCTTGGCATACAGCAAAATCGATACTAAAAGAATCACCATCAACAGGAAGACAGCGATACTGGTAATAACGATTGTCGTTTGAGTTGCTAAAAATATCATTGTTCTGAATTTTTTATCTGATTATAGTTTTATTCCCATGAATCCCATGAATGCCAATCCCATTAATCCGGTTACAATGAATGTAATTCCAAGACCTTTCAAGGGAGCCGGAACATGAGAGTATTCAATTTTTTCACGAATGGCTGCAATACCAACAATAGCCAGGAACCAGCCCACGCCAGAGCCTAAACCATAAACAGAGGCTTCGCCAATATTGAGGAAAGCTTTTTGCTGCATGAACAGAGAGCCTCCTAAAATTGCACAGTTCACAGCAATCAGGGGTAAGAAAATACCCAGCTGCGTGTACAGTACGGGAGCAAACTTTTCAACCACCATTTCCACCAGCTGAACCATGGATGCAATTACGGCAATAAACATGATAAAGCTAAGGAAGCTAAGGTCGACAGCAGCGAAAGTCGGGCTCAACCAAGTCAGCGCACCTTCTTTCAGCACATAGTTTTCCAATAAATAATCAACAGGAACGGTAATTCCCAAAACAAAGATGACAGCCAGCCCAAGTCCGGTAGCTGTTTTTACTGATTTGGATACCGCCAGGTAAGAACACATGCCCAGGAAATAGGCAAATACCATGTTCTCAATAAAGATGGATTTGATAAATAAATTAATCAGGTTTTCCATAATTTCTTCTCTTTTTGCGGATTAATCTTCAATCAGTTTACGGTTACGACTACGCTGAACCCAGATAATAATACCTACGGTAATCAACGCCATTGGAGGCAGAATCATCATCCCGTTGTTGGCATAAAAACCACCGTTTTCGATGTACCAACTGGCCGGAATAACTTTGTAGCCCCAGATGCTTCCGGAACCAAATAATTCGCGTACAAAACCAACAATAATCAGAATGGCACCATAACCGGCGGCATTTCCAAGTCCGTCCAGGAACGAAGGCCAGGGCTTATTCCCCAAGGCAAAAGCTTCCAAACGTCCCATGATGATACAGTTGGTAATGATCAATCCTACAAACACAGACAACTGCTTACTGACATCGTAAACAAATGCTTTCAAAACCTGGTCAACCAGGATAACCAATGCGGCAATCACCACCAGCTGGACGATAATCCGGATCCGGTTAGGAATGGTATTTCTCAGTAAGGAGATAATTACGTTGGCAAAAGCCAATACCGCCACTACTGATAAAGACATTACCACCGATGGTTTCAATTGAGCTGTTACAGCCAGGGCCGAACAGATCCCCAGCACCTGAACGGTAATTGGGTTACTGCTGTTTAGCGGATCGCTGAGCAGTTGCAGGTTTTTCTTTGAAAATAAAGGTTCTTTATCACTCATTTTCTCTTATTTTTTCTGGTTGAAAAAAGCATTATAGGAGCTCAAATCATCCAATAACATCTTCTCTAATCCTTTGGATGTGATGGTACCTCCTGAAATTGCATCTACTTTGTGCTGCTCCGGAGCTGACTCGTTGGACTTTGCAACGATAATGGAAACCAGTTTTCCGCCCTCGTAAATTTGTTTGTGTTTGAATTGTGTTTCAAACGGGTCGGTCGAAATCTCAGCACCCAGTCCCGGCGTTTCTCCCTGGTGGTCGAACGATGCTCCGTAAATAGTTGACATGTCATCTTCCAACGACAAGTAACCCCAGATAGGTCCCCAAAGTCCGGCGCCACGCAGCGGAACAATGTATTTCACGCCTCCGTCAATCTGGCATTCAAAAACCGGCAGTTGCTGCTCGGCAACGGGTTTTGCACGCTCTTTTTTCAAATCAACGGTAAATGCATCACCCTCTACTTGCTCGCCCTTGGAGTTGACAATGTAGCTGTTAACAATTTTCTCAGCATAAATCTCTTCTGCATTCGTAGCGTCGGCCTGAATGTTAACAGAAGCCAGAATATTTTGCTTTTTCTCTACTTCAATATTCCTGTCCTGAAATGGTTTTAAGTTGATGGCCGCAATTGAAAGAATTGCAGCAACCACGATCACCATTCCTGAGGCATATATAAATGTATAAACATTACTGTTTCTATCCATTTCTTTTTACTTTAAAGGATTAAGCGCTCTGTTGAACACGTTTTAAACGACGTTTGATATTGCCCTGAATGATGTAGTGGTCAATCAGCGGTGCAAAAGTATTCATCAGCAGAATGGCAAGCATCATTCCTTCCGGGTATGCGGGGTTAACCACACGGATCAGAATGGCCAGCACTCCAATTAAGAATCCGTAAATCCATTTTCCTTTTTCAGTTTGTGCCGCCGAAACGGGGTCTGTAGCCATAAACACGGCACCAAAGGCAAAACCTCCGATAATCAGGTGTTCCCAGAAAGGCATGGCCATGTAGGCGTTTACAGCAAAAATATTGAGTAAAACCCCCATAAATACGCCACCCAACACGGTGGAAAGCATAATTTTCCAGTTTCCAATTCCGGTTAGTATCAGGATGGCAGCTCCAATCAGAATGGCCAATGTTGATGTTTCACCAATTGATCCTGGAATTAGTCCGATAAAGGCATTCCAGGCATTCAGATCCGTGTTTCCCAAGGCTGCTTCGGCCATCGGTGTCGCTCCGGTAAATCCGTCAGCCATTTTTTCGATGCCACTGGCTGAAATCCAAACCGAATCACCCGACATTTGGGCCGGATAGGCAAAAAACAGGAATGCCCGTGCAACCAGTGCCGGATTCCAGATGTTCATTCCAGTTCCTCCAAAAACCTCTTTCCCAATAATTACGGCAAAGGCAGTGGCTACTCCAATCATCCACAATGGGGTGTTGATTGGCATTACCAGCGGAATTAACATCCCGGAAACCAGGAAGCCTTCGTTCACTTCGTGTCCGCGGATTTGGGCAAAAATAAACTCGATTCCCAGTCCAACTACATAGGAAACGATGATAACAGGCAATACTTTTAACAGTCCGAAAAGGAAGATGTCAAAAAAGCCAGTTGTTTCCAGTTGACCCAAGGCACCGAAATGCTGGTAACCAACATTGAACATTCCCATCAACAAAGCTGGGACAAGAGCCAGAACCACGATCCCCATGGTTCTTTTCAAATCAATGTAATCATGAATATGAGTTCCTGATTTGGATGTATTTTTCTGAACGAAGGCCAATGTGAAGAAAGAGTCATGCGTTGAATGCAACCAATGGAATTTGGCGCCTTTCTGCACATGTGGTTTCGTCTTTTCAAAAAAGTTTCTTAACGCTTTCATTGAATTATCTGTTTTGTTTCAAGCAACCAGAATGGTTATCCTAATTCTTTAATCATCGAATTAATTCCTTCGCGCAAAATGTCCTGTACTTTAATTTTGGAGGTACATGCATATTCACACAAGGCCAGGTCTTCTTCTACCACCTCGTAGATTCCGAGTTGTTCCATCTTGTCAATGTCATTAACCAGAATGGCTTTTAACAGGTGTACCGGCAGAATATCCATCGGAAGGAACTTCTCATATTGTCCGGAAACAACAAAAGCGCGCTCTCCTCCGTGAAGATTGGCATTCAGTACATATTCCTTTTTCGGAAGAAGTTTTGAAAAGAAGGTTTTGCTGGCCGAGAATTTATCAACACCCGGTGCGGCCCAACCCATAAACTCGTAGTCATCGCCTTCGGGGATAACCGTAAGTTGCTGGTCGAAATAACCCAGGTAACCATCTTGCTCTACTTTAGTTCCGGTAAGTACGTTCCCGCTGATGATGCGTTCTTTTACATCGCCTTGGGTTTGTTCTTTAACCAAGTCTCCAATCCGCGCTCCGTGGATTGTTTTGAGGTATTTAGGGGCTTTGACTTCAGAACCTGTTAAGGCAATGGTTTTGCTGAAATCAACTTTGCCGGTTTCGAATAATCGCCCAATAAAAACAAGTGCCTGTGGGGTAAGTGTCCACACAAGATCTGTTTTTCCGATCGGACAAACTTTGCTGATTTGAACACCAACATTACCTGCCGGGTGCGGACCACTGAATGTGTTTGTCTCCACATTTTTCAATGACGCAAAAACACCCGAGGCTTGCTCCGGAGCGAGTCCTAGGTAAACTTTGCCTTCTGTTAGCTTGCTGATCGCATCAATTCCTGTTTGGAGTGCCGATTTTTCTTTCGAAAACAAGAACTCATAATCAGGAGCGAGTGGTGCTGAGTCGAAAGCCGAAATAACAATGTTACCCGGAACATCTGCTGGTTTGGCCAGCACGCCGTAGGGCCGTTGCTTGATGAATGGCCACAAACCACTTTTTAGAAGTTGGTCACGAACCTCTTCACGAGATAGCTTGGATGGATCAGCCTTGGTGAATTCACAGTGCTCATTTTTTCCATCAGGTTCAACAACAATCTCTAAAACTTTACGGCGTTCTCCGCGCACCACCGCCTGAACGGTTCCACTGACAGGAGAAGTAAATAAAATCTCAGGATTGTATTTGTCGAAGAAGAGGGCATCACCAGCTTTAACCTGGGCATCAGCTTTCACACTTAATTTCGGAGTTAAGCCTGGAAAATCAGTCGGCTTTACGGCAACTGATTTTGGTGCGGGAGCATCCTCCAGAACCGCTTGGGCAGCTCCTTTCAACCGGATGTTGAATCCGCGTTTCATTTTAAAATGCTTTGACATTGTAATCCCTTGTTGTAGTTATTATTTAGGCAGGCAAAAGTACGTATTTAAAAAACTTTTCACAATCTTTGCTATATAAACTTATACGAATTGAAATATTTAAATACGTCCGTTCGTTGCTGTTTTATGCGATTGGAATGATCGTAAGTTGTTTTTCGCCTGTAATGTTCAATCTAGCCTGATAAAGATAAAACAAATGAGCCCTTTTCTTTGGTTTTTACTCCTAAAAGCATGCGTTATTTTTACATTAAATTCTTCCGCACAAAATGGAAGTGAATACCATTATCAGGATGCCGTGTTCAGTGATAAAATCAAGACGGTGCAAGCTTTTCGTGCGGGTTTCGAGTTGAGTCATCCGATCTACGAGCTTGGTACTGAAGGTAGTCTTGTCTTCAAATTTGACGATCTTCAGGGGGAGGTGCAAAGCTATTATTACACCATCGTTCACTGTGATGCCAATTGGCAGGAATCGTTCCTTTTACAGAGCGATTATTTGGAAGGGTTTTATGAAAATCCGGTGGAAGACTATGCTTTTAGTTTTAATACAACGATGACATATATCAATTACCTGATTCAGGTTCCTAATGAGGAGGTTCGGATTACCAAGTCGGGAAATTACGCCTTGGTGATTTATGAAGATCAGGATCGGGAAAAGCTGGTTTTAACCCATCGCTTTCAGGTGATACAACCCAGGGTCCGGGTAAGTGGTGTGGTGAAACGAGCGACTTTTGACCCGTTTAAAGGCGACAATCAGGAAGTTGACTTTACCATTTATCATGAAAATCTGAACCTGATTGATCCTCG
Organism: Sunxiuqinia rutila; assembly: GCF_050589705.1. Lineage (NCBI taxonomy): Bacteria > Pseudomonadati > Bacteroidota > Bacteroidia > Marinilabiliales > Prolixibacteraceae > Sunxiuqinia > Sunxiuqinia rutila. The sequence goes on along the minus strand of NZ_JBNGOT010000019.1, from coordinate 65,783 downwards.
GGAGGAAATTAAGGTTGTGGTCATGCAAAACCGGCGTTGGGATTCCGCCGTCCGCGACTTAAAACCTTTGTTTATTCGGGAAAAAGAATTGGTTTATGATTACGATCGGGAAAATGTTTTTCCGGGTGGAAACGAATTTCGCTATTTCGATATTCGCTCCCGAAGGTACAATGGCGAAAACGTGGCAGCAATTGATTTCTTCCGACCGTATTATCACGTAACCCTGATGACCGATGAAGTACGATCGAATCAAAAGTATTTTGGCTACAAGGAGATGAATGGCAACTTTGTGGTTGAAAGCCAGGACCGGGTGGATGATTATGATACCGAGTGTGATTATTATTTTGTGCATTTCACCTTGCCACTGGAGTCGCAGCTGGTTGGTGGAACCGTTAATGTGATGGGGGCTTTAACTGGCTGGACAGCTAATAAAAGCAATGAAATGAGTTGGAATTACGAACAATCGGCCTACGAATTAAGCTTGTTGCTAAAGCAAGGCTATTACAATTACCAATATGTGTATGTACCCCAGGGAGCACAAAAGGCCGATGCTTCGGTGATTGAAGGTTCGCATTACGAAACGGAAAACGAATACCAGATTTTTGTTTATTACAGGGGCATGTCCGGGCGGTACGATGAACTGGTTGGTTATCAGGTTTTGAATGTCGATTTTTAGCGAACCACTTGCAAGGTGCCATCTCCGTTTTTGAAGGGAATGCTGAAATAGAAAACTGAGCCCTGGTTGATGTTTGATTTTACTTCAATTTTACCTCCTAGCAAAACCGTGTAGTGTTGAGCAATGGCCAGGCCTAGTCCGGAACCTTCGTACTTGCGGGTTGTCTTATTATCAATTTGGTGGAAACGCTCAAAAATGCGTTGAACTTGCTCCTCATCGATTCCAATGCCGGTGTCTTTTACAAAAAACTGAAGCTGGTCTTTCCCGATTAGTTTGTAGCCAAATTCAATTTCCCCCTCGTTGGTGAACTTGACCGCATTGTCCAGTAGCTTCTGAATGATTTCGTTAAGAAGGTACCGGTCGGTAGTTACCCCGAACCTCGGGTTGGCATTTTGGTTGCTCAGTTTTAGGCGAATGGGTTTCGAGGCCAGATCAAAGCTGTATTCGCGGTAGAGCTCAACCATCAGATCGTTGATTTTGCAAAAGCTTTCCTTGACGGTTACCTGGTGGCTTTCTATTTTCGACAAACTGATCATGTCGTTTATCATTTCCATCAACAGTTTGCCATTGCTGGTAATGATGTCGATGAAGCGATTTTTTTCTTCCTGATCAAAGTCCGGAGATCCAATCATTTTTGAAAAACCGATGATGGCATTCATCGGGGTGCGAATTTCGTGGGAGATGTTGGCCAGGAAAGCTGATTTTAGCTGATCGGCTTCTTCTGCTTTTAGCTTGGCTTCTTCGAGCCTGATTTCGGCAATTTTACGTTTGGTAATATCGCGGGCAATGGAGATAACTGAATTGTCGTCCAGTCGGGCAATGCGCATTTCAAACATGGCAGTTCCTTTTTCAACCTCCAGCGCATATTCGATGGTTTCAATGCTGTCGCGGTTGATGGCATCCTGAATGCATTGAAAGATTTTGCGCGACATTTTTTCTGAAAAACCTACTTCAAAAATGGAATTGCCTACAATATCATCGGGATTGATTTGAATGAGCTCCGACTCCTTGATGACAAAGTCGACATATAGCCCGTCTTTGTCTATGATGAAAAAGATGTCGGGAATGGCTTCCAGTAACACTTTGTAGCGTTTTCGGCTTTCCTGTAGCGAACCAATTAGCTGACGCTGGTTTGTGATGTCGTAAAAAATGGTGGCAATTTGGTTGGCGGCTGGTTGCAGCGAGTAAATTTCAAACCATTTGTCAAGGTGTTCAATGTAAATTTCGGTGCGCTGCCTGCTTTTGGTGTGCAGGTAGTAGTTGTTCCAATCGAAGGAGTCGCGAAAGACTTTGGGAAAAACCACCTCTGCGTCAACCCGGTGAAGCTCGCGCGAGCTGACGTTGAACATCTTTTGAAAAGCCGGGTTTGTCTTCAATATTTTTAATCCGGTGGGATTCTTCATTTCGTCTTCCCGCAACTGCATGAGCAACACGCCTTGTTGAAATGATTTGACCGTTTTATTAATCTGTTGATCGGTCTCCAAAACCTTCGTGCGCAATTCTTTCAGGTTTAGTTCGTAGCTGATGGCAACCAGGAAGGTGGCGGTGAAAACCAAGAGAATAATGATCAGCGGATTTAAAATTAACTCCTGGGTAGACCAGTACACCCCGGTGGCATCTAACAGCCTGTCGGCCTGATATAAATGAAAAATCACGGTGACTAAGCTGACGCCCAGGTAGGTGAGCAGTTTTTGCTCGCTTTTGTGACTAAAAAGAAGCAGAAAAAGAAAGCCTGGGATTAATGCCCATACCGTGTAAGGGATGGTGTTTTTTATGGGGAGAATGGCATACTGTACCGAGATGAAAAAAAAGTAAATGACAACAGGAAACAGAAAAATAGTGTTCACGGCACATCGCGGACGGGCATTGCGTAAACAATAAAGTCCAATGATATTGAGGATGATCAGCGCGGCATCTCCCGGAATACATTCGTTAATCTGGTAGCCGGTTAAGGAAAAAGTCAAATCAATTAATCCGTAAATTAGCCCAAGTGTTAGCAGAATGTGAAGGCCAATTACTTTGCGCTTATCTTCTCCTGAATCAAGGAGGTAGGGTTTTGTGATGAAGTGATAAATTGCTTTAAGCATGAAAAATAGCTACCGTTTTTAAATCGGACTAAATATAGTAATTTTTAAGTGTTAACAAGGTTTACAGCGGATATACTTGGCTCTTTTTTTAAAACTGATTTTTATTAGTAAAAAGCTCTTTCTGATTCTATAGATTTGTTTGAGAAGCAAATACAAACGGAAATTAAAGCGAAAAAGTTATGCCAAAAGGTTTTTTTAATGTGCCGGTAGCCAAAAACGAACCGGTTAAAAGTTACGCTCCGGGTTCTCCGGAAAGGGCTTCGCTAAAAGCAAAAATTGCGGAGCTGCGAAATGTAGAAGTCGAACTTCCAATGGTAATTGGAGGGAAAGAAGTTACCACTGACCGCCGGATTCGGATTGCACCGCCACATGACATAAAACATACCTTGGGATATTATTATCAGGGCGATGAGTCGCATGTGCAAATGGCTATTGATACTGCCTTGGACGCCAAAGCTAATTGGGCTTCGTTGGGATGGCAGCACCGGGCTTCCATTTTTCTGAAAGCGGCTGATTTGATTGCTGGTCCTTACCGTGACAAATTGAATGCAGCGACCATGTTGGGACAGTCAAAAAATGCCTTTCAGGCTGAAATTGATGCCGCTTGTGAGTTGTCTGATTTTTTACGTTTTGGTGTAAAATGCATGACTGATATTTATAAGATGCAACCCGAGTCTGCGCCGGGAATCTGGAACTACAATGAATTTCGCCCCTTGGAAGGCTTTGTCTTCGCCTTGACCCCGTTTAACTTTACGGCTATCGCAGGTAATTTGCCTGCGGCTCCGGCCATGATGGGAAACGTTGCCGTATGGAAACCTTCCAAAACTGCCGTGTATTCGGCTGCAGTGATCATGGAAGTTTTTAAAGAGGCAGGTCTGCCGGACGGAGTTATCAACCTGGTGTATGTATCCGGGCCGGTTGCTGCCAAGGTCGTGTTTGAGCATCCTGAATTTGCCGGGATTCACTTCACAGGCTCTACGGGTGTTTTTCAAAGTATTTGGAAGACCATTGGCGAAAACATTTATAAATACAAGTCCTATCCGCGCATTGTAGGAGAAACAGGAGGTAAGGATTTCATTTTCGCAGACAATACCGCGGATCGTCAGGCCTTGGCTATTGCCATGGTTCGGGGAGCTTTTGAATATCAGGGGCAGAAATGCTCGGCGGCTTCACGCTGTTATATTCCAAAGAGTATTTGGGCTGATGTTAAAAAGCGCGTTGGAAAGGCGTTGGCTACCATTAAAATGGGACCACCCGAGGATTTTACCAACTTCGTTAATGCCGTTATTGACGAAGCTTCATTTGATAAGCTGGCCGGTTTTATTGACCGTGCAAAGGAAGATGCGGATGCGGAAGTCATCTTTGGTGGAAACTACGATAAGTCGAAGGGCTACTTTATTGAGCCGACCATTATTCAGGCCAAAACTCCGGATTATACGACCATGGTTGAAGAGTTATTTGGGCCGGTGTTAACGGTTTATGTTTACGAAGATGCCAAGATGGATGAAACCTTAACCATCTTGGATAACACCTCTATTTATGCATTGACCGGAGCGGTGATTTCGCAGGATCGATACAATATTGAGAAGATCACCAGGCGGTTGGAGAATGCAGCCGGTAATTTCTACATCAATGATAAACCAACGGGAGCCGTTGTTGGGCAGCAACCCTTCGGCGGGGCCAGGGGGTCGGGTACGGACGATAAAGCCGGGTCGGTTTTCAATTTCCTACGCTGGACATCTATTCGTACCATTAAGGAAAATTTTGTGCCGCCACATGATTACATGTATCCGAACTTTTTGCCAGACGAAAAATAAAGGCAAGGATTTTAACCGTACAAAGGAGATGATTTTTTTTCATCTCCTTTTTTTTAGGGTGAATATGCCTTACTTTTGTTAGTAGAAAAAAGCGATGAATGAAAAACATGTTGTCAGTTATCTGGTCTAAGTTACCAACACAGTATTGGATTGCCCTGGTAGTGTTTGTTTTATGGGTTGGTTTTTTTACCGAGAATAGCTTGTTGCAACACTTGCAGAATAAGCGCAAGCTGGTTCAGCTTATTGAACAAGAGGCTTATTTGAAGCGGAAGATCATCTCGGATCGGCGAAAAATTAAAGAGCTGCAGACCAATTTGACTAACCTTGAAAAGTTTGCCCGCGAAGAGTTTTTAATGAAAAAGGAAAATGAAGATGTTTTCCTGATTGTAGAAGAAGATTAAGCCCTTCCCATTTAAGTATGCACAGCATGTGTTGCTTAGTTGGCAGGCTGTTGAGCATAACTCACTAAAATTACCCTAATTTAGAATCAATCCCCTGAACGTGTTTGATAAGTGCTTGTTTTTTTTTAAATTGATTAAGAAATAAGGCAATTATGAATCTGGATACCAATATATTCCGAATTGAAACCAATCATGTGGCTCCTGAAAAAGGACGCATTCTGATTGCAGAACCCTTTTTGCCTGGCAGTTATTTTAATCGCGCCATCGTTTTATTGGTGGCACATAGTGACAAAGGAGCTATTGGTTTTATCCTGAATAAAAAGATCGACTTTCCCATTAGCGAAATCTTTGGAGACCTGCCTGATTTCGATGCGGAAGTCTATATTGGTGGCCCGGTTAGTACGGATACCGTGTATTTTGTTCACTGTTTGGGTGAGCTTATTCCGGGCAGTATCCATGTGAAAGATAACATGTATTGGGGCGGAGACTTTGAAGAGCTTAAGCGGTTAATTCGCGATGGCTTGGTTCTGCCCGAACAGATCCGTTTCTTTTTAGGATATTCGGGTTGGGATAGTGGCCAGTTGGAGGAAGAGCTTGCCGAGAATTCCTGGTTGGTGACTGAAGTTGAAGAAGAACTGGTCATGGCCGACCGGAAAACCAACGATATGTGGGTGCGGGCGGTGCGCGAAATAGGTGGAAAGTATATGCTGTGGGAGCATTTTCCTGAAAATCCTTCCTTAAACTAGTTGTAGTTTGTTAAACTCCTGATGAATTTGTTTGGTCGTTTTATTGAAGTAGCGTTTGTGCCGGAACGCTTTCACCCATTCAATGCCATGAAAAGCGCTGACCAGAAAAAGCTCCTCGGCCTGGAAGAGAATTTCTTTTTTCAGGCGTTCAACAGCCAGCATTTCTAATCCCATTTTTTCGCAAATAATTGGCAGAAGGTGCTGGCTGGGGTCAATGTAAGCTCCGGACTTAGGGGCTGGGGTTAATAAGGTATTTCCAATTAAAGCATAAATATTTTTTCCGGGAGCTTCCAGAATGCAGTCTTCCGCATTCAATAGGAGCAGCTCATCAGTTGCAGGAGGTGTTTGAGCTGACTTTACAATTTCCCAGAATGGCGCCGAGCCGAAGTCCAGGGCCGAGAGCGTTGAACAGGATTTTCTGATTTTGTCGAAGATGTCAATGGTTAATCCATTCGAGTTCAGGCTTTCATCAGGTTTGTTGGTCGTCTCTGTTTTAATAAGGAGGGAAATGTGTTGGTTCTTGCGAAAAAAATAAACCTGAATGTGGGCGCCTCGAAATAGTTTGTTCTTGATCAAGGTGCGTTCGATTTGTCTTTTGAGCTCTTTGCCATCCTCCTTTAACATATCGGGAAGAGGTTCGTTTAGCAGTTTGAATTTCAGATGAATCAACTCCAACTGTTTGTTCCAAAAGGGCAGGTGACTGCGAATAGCGCGAAAATGTTCTTTAAAAAGCAAATTCTCAAGCAGGCTGAGCGTGAGCTGCTGGTCTGAAGCCAGGGAAAACTGGTTGTCAATTAATACAAATTGGCTGGACATGGCTTGAGTTTTAAAAAGGTAAACATTTGCTCCGGGCTATTTCCGGCGAGTCTTTAGCTCTGTTGTTTCTGCCCCGGAATCAGATCACCATAAAGAGCTTATCCATGAAGCGTTGAAAAAGGCTGCTGTTGAGCAGGATCGGGAAAATGAATCCAAAGACCGCCCCTAGGAAATGCGCATCGTGTGCTACGTTGTCATTTTGTTTTCGGCCCATATAATAGGAATAAGCCAGGTATAGCAGTGCAAACACAATGCCTGGGATGGGTAAAACGCCAAAGAAATAAATCTTGTTCCAGGGTTCGAAAAAGATTGCGGCAAACAACACCGCCGATACCGCTCCGGAAGCGCCAACTGCATTGTAATAGAAATTATTCCGGTATTTGTAAATGGCGTAAAGGTTAGAAACAATCATTCCGCCAAAATAGAGGATCAGGTAATAGGCAGTGGCCATTCGTCCAAATCCATATTCAAAATAAGCTTCAATCACGCGTCCAAAAGAAAACAACACAATCATGTTTACGATCAGGTGTTCCCAGTTGGCATGCACAAAGCCATGCGAAACCAGCCGGTAATACTCACGCTTATGAACGACCTTGCTGGCATTGAATTGAAGTTTATCCATCAGGTCCTCTCGGCTGAAAGCAAGAATGGATACGAATGCGGTAATGGCGATAATAATTAGGGTCATAGTAACTATTGCTAGTGTAAAATTTTATAAATCATTTCTTTCTGGAGGTCGCCTGCCGAAGAAGACACATTGCCCATGCCTTTGGACTTCATGTCATATTCGCGCAAAATTCCCATGATGGCAACCAATTTTTTCGGGTTGTAAACCTTGGCTGCATCGATGTATGAACGCACAAAATATGGAGCAACCTGAAGTGCCGATGCCACGGAATTAGGTGACTTATCGGGCAGGAAATGATAAGTCAGTATTTTCATGAAATAATAATACAGACTGGAAATAGTGCGTGTAATCGGGTTGCTCGACGGATTGGCGGCAAAGTAGTTGATGATTTGGTTGCTCTTTAAAACATTCCGCTGCGACAAGGCATTCTGAAGCTCAAAAATATTGTAATCCTTGCTGATGCCGATATTTTTTTCGATGTGCTCGGGAGTGATCTTTGTTCCTTCAGGCAGGGTGATGATCAATTTGTTAAGCTCATTGGACACCTTGCTCAGGTCGGTTCCCAGGTATTCGGCCATCATGGCCGAAGCCTGGGGGGTGATGCTGTATTTGTGGGCAGCCAAATACCCGTTGATCCATGCGGGTAATTTGTTGTCATAGATCTTTTTGGATTCAAATAGCACACAGTTTTTAGCCAGCAGTTTGGCAAAGCTCTTCCGCTTGTCAATACTTTTATACTTGTAGTTGATCACCAGGATCGTTGATTTCAGCGGCGCTTTGACATAAGCCTCCAGATCTTCAATCTTCTTGATGTTTTGGGCTTCCTTGACGACGATTACCTGGTGGTTGGCCATCATCGGAAACCGACGCGCATGGGTGATGATGGTTTCAATATCGGTGTCTTTCCCATACAGCACATGCTGGTTGAAGCTTTTTTCAGCATCGGTTAGCACATTTTTACTGATGTAATCGGTAATCTGATCAATAAAATAACTCTCTTCACCCATCAAAAAATAAATGGGGTGGTAGATTTTCTTTTTCAGATTGGCTAAAATATCTTCGTAATCCATAATTATAAGCAACGTTTAGAAGCGCAAGTGTTTCACCGATCGCCCATTATTTTTTATTTCCAGAAGGGCATCAATGCCTATTTTGACATGTTTTTCGACAAAATTAGTGGTTACTCTTTTATCGCTGGCGTCTGTTTTTATTCCGGTTGAAATCATTGGTTGATCAGACACTAAAAGTAGTGCCCCTGTTGGAATCTGGTTGGCAAATCCAACGGTGAAAATAGTGGCTGTTTCCATATCAATAGCCATTGCCCGTGTTTTGTACAAGTACTTTTTAAAACGGGCATCGTATTCCCAAACACGTTTGTTGGTGGTGTAAATCACACCAGTCCAATAGTCCATGCGGTTTTCACGAACGGCAGTTGACACAGCGCGCTGCAGGCTAAAGGCCGGAAGGGCCGGAATTTCTGGTGGTAAGTAATCATTCGAAGTTCCATCGCTTCGGATGGCTGCAATGGGAAGGATTAAATCGCCCAGTTTATTTTTGCGTTTTAAGCCCCCGCATTTGCCTAGAAACAATACGCCTTCAGGTTTGATGGCACTCAGCAAATCCATGATTGTTGCAGCATTGGGGCTGCCCATGCCAAAGTTGATAATCGTGATGTCGCCATTCGAAGCGTTAGGCATGTTTTGATTGATGCCCAGTATGGGAACATCAAATTGTTTGGCAAACATCTCAACATAAAGTTGAAAGTTGGTAAGTAAAATATAATCTGCGAAGTCTTCTAAACTGCGGCCGGTGTAGCGCGGAAGCCAATTGTCAACAATTTCTTTTTTCGTTTTCATTAGTTGAAGAATTTTTTCGCACTTTTGGACGAAAATCAGTCGGGCTGAATTTCATTCTGGTGCGACATTATACAAAAATACAACTTTGTAGCGGCTAACTATGTTTACCGAACTAAATTTACCAACATATTCGTTTCGTATTGAACAGCAGCATGGCAAAAGATTCATTTTTGATGAAATTCGTAAGAAAACCGTGGTGCTAACGCCCGAGGAATGGGTGCGTCAGAACTTTATCAAATATTTGATTGACTGTAAAAAGTTTCCAGCTTCGTTGATGGCGATTGAAACGGGTTTGAAAATCAATCAAAATCAATTCCGGGCCGACTTGTTGGTATACAACCGCTCTGGCAGTCCTTTGGTTTTAGTGGAGTTCAAGGCTCCGTCGGTAAAAGTTACCCAGCAAGCTTTCGATCAGATTGCCCGTTATAACATGACTTTTCAAGTGCCTTACCTGATTGTTTCCAATGGGCTAAATCATTATTGCTGCATGGTTAATCCTGAAAAGCAGACTTATGCCTTTTTAAAGGAGATTCCGCTTTTTTCCCAGCTTTAATTGTTGGCTTACTTCAGAATGAGCTGGTAAAGCTCTTCATCCAGCCAGCCGGTAGCTGTTTTGATCCAGTCTTTTTTGTTGCCGGCAAGCTGAAAACCTACTTTCTTGAAAAGATGAATGCTGGCTTCATTGTCCACAGTTATGTTAGCATACAACTGGTGCAGCCCCAAAATATCGGTAGCATACAAAGCCATTAAGCGCAGGGCATCAGTAGCCAGGCCCTTGCCTTGCTCATCTTTGTTGTAAATTAAAATACCGATTCCGGCACGCTGATGGTAGGGTTCAAAATCAAACAAGTCAATGGCTCCAACGGCCTTCCCATCAATGTTCTCAATGATGAGCCGTAGTTGCTTGGCTTCAAAAATATCGCGGTGCGACTCGGCAATGTATTGTTTTAAGATGTAGCGCGAAAAAGGCACCAGCGTATTGCTTACCTGCCATATTTCCGGATCATTTTCCCATTGGTAGATGAGTTCCAGATCCTCCGGTTCTACTGGCCGAAACCGGACTTGTCCATGTGCTAATTTGTTTAAAGTCATCGTCCTAAGTTTTTCCAAGCGTGTACAATAATTTCAACATCCTGCAAGATGCTGTAATTTTTGGCATAAACCATATTTATCTCTTGTTTTTTTTCTTCGGAAAGGTCCTCGTCAAGCATGTCTACGGGCGAAAGAATGCCAGGTTTTATTTTGGGTAATTTCTGCTGTATGTCCGAATAGCAGGAATAACCAACCCAGCTTTTGGATGAGCCGATAACCTGCCAGATATTGTTGAAAAAGCCTTTTTTCTGTTTTATGGTCCAGCATAGAATGGGGTAACTGCACAAAAAGAAGAGGCTGAGCAGAAAGTCAAGCAGGCGTTTGTTTTGTTGGTTGTGCTCTTTGGTAATGGCATTCAGGTGAACGACATATAAGTCACCAGCTGTGTCGATGGAGCTACTTCCAATGATGGAGTGGCTTTGTGGAGGAGCTATTTTAAAGTCCACTTTTGTTGCACTCAACTCAAGCATGAGGTTGATGATTTGTTGTGAGGGCAGGTCAATGGCGCTGAATATAAGCTCTTCAATGTTGTGAATGCGGATGGCTTCACGAATTTGATCCAGATTCCCCAATGCCATGGCTGTGGCGGGCTGTCTGTTGGGCTGAATCCTTCCGGCAACCTTGATTTTGCTGAGTGATTGTTTTAGCAGCTGGCTGATGCGCTGGGCCTCTTCTTCGCTGGCTACAAGCATGACTCGCTTTTTGTGTTTGCGGTCAAATAAATCCTTGAATGACTGACTTTGTCGGAGCAGGTAGCGATAACTGAGCAAGCTGAGAAAAGCCCAGACGGTTCCAAGCAGAATAAGCGCGCGCGAAAAGCGTAGACTTTCATCTGCCAGAGAATGAAAAATTAAAATGCCGATACTTCCCCATAGAATGCCTTTAGCCAGTTTCTTCATTTGAATGGGCTTTGCATAAGCCTTGCTAAGTCCGATGGCCGAAAGCCAGATCAAAATATAGATGGGAACCACTATTCTGAGGAAAGCGGGTGGATAATAATCGGGTGTGTATTTGTGTTGTTCCCAGTAGGGGAGCAGCCACAGAAAACCACTGAAAAGAATCAAGGCATCGATTGCTGGAAAGGCTATGGCCTTCGCAAACCTGCTGGTAAGTGCCAGCAATGCCCGGAAATAGATGGCCAGATTGATGAGGAATGAGAACATGCCCGCACGCCCTTTGGAAAAATGCTTGCCAGCAAAGATGCTCATGGCCTGGTAAAAGATCTTCACATAGTTTATGCTGCCTTTTTTGGTGCTTTCGCCTTTGTAATGAATAATGGTTGTGCCGGCAAAATAGTAGTTTTTAAAACCTGCTTGGGTGATCCGGTAGGAAAGGTCAATATCTTCGCCATACATGAAATAGTCTTCGTCCAGCAAGCCGGTTTTTTCCAGGACAGCGTGGCGAAGCAGCATAAAAGCGCCGGCTAAAACATCAACTTCATGGGTTTGATTTTTGTCAAGGTGCCCCATGTGGTAGCGGGCAAAACGAGGCGAATGGCTGAATAGTCGGGCAAGGCCAAAAATTTTGTAAAAGGCCACTTCCGGAGTAGGCAATCCTCGCTTGGATTCGGGCAGGAAGCGTCCTTTGCCATCAATCATGGGGACACCTAATCCCCCTGCTTCCGGGTGATTGTCCATGAAATCCAGGCATTTGACAAAGCAGTCTTCCTCGACCAAGGTGTCGGGGTTAAGCAATAAAATATAGTCGCCTTTCGCCTGCCTGATGGCTTGATTGTTCGCTTTTGAAAAACCCTTGTTGCCGTGATTTTCAATTAAATGAACAGTCGGGAATTTCTCACGAACCATGTGTGCTGAACCATCAACCGAGTTGTTGTCAACCACAAAAATCTCCGTCTCGATTGAGGTGCAGGCCTTCTGAACAGCATGCAAGCATTGCTCTAAAAAGTACCTGACATTGTAGTTGACAATAACAATGGAGAGTTTCATGGAGGTAACCGATTAACTGGCTTTTTACTTGTGTTTAGGCGTTATTACAGGTGAATGGATGTTTTATTGGGATAAGGTGCTTTCAAAATCAAGCCTGTTTTTGATGGATCTTCCCAAGGTTATTTCATCGGCGTACTGCAATTCATCGCCAATGGACACACCGCGGGCCAGGGTTGAAATTTTTACATTCAGGTCTTTCAGTTTTTTATAAATAAAGAAATTGGTAGTGTCGCCTTCCATTGTTGGACTCAGGGCCAGCACGACTTCTTTTACATCGCCGCTTTGAACCCGTTCTATGAGGGAGTTAATTTCCAGGTCAGAGGGACCAATGCCATCCATGGGTGAAATGATGCCTCCCAAAACATGGTAAAGCCCTGAGAATTGCTGGGTGTTTTCGATGGCCATCACATCTTTTATATTTTCAACCACGCAAACCTCCTCTGGTCTTCTGTTGGGGTTGCTGCAGATGTTACACGTATCTACATCCGATATGTTGTGACAAACCTTGCAGTGTTTGATTTCATTGCGCAATTGAATGAGGCTGTTGCCAAACAGGTCAACTTCTGATTTTTCCTGTTTTAAAAGGTGAAGTACCAGCCTAAGTGCAGTTTTGCGACCGATGCCGGGCAGTTTGGCGAATTCGTTAACTGCATTCTCCAGCAAGCGGGAAGGGAACTTTTCGGTGATCATGCTTAATTTATTAAGTAAGCCTCAAATTTAATAAGAGCAAATCAAATCACGCAAAAAGCGTAGGGTTATTTCAGATAGGAGGCCAACGTATCCAGTAATTCTTTCATCTTTATGGGTTTGCTCAATACTTCATTGCAGCCGGCGTCCAGGCATTTTTGTTGCTCGTCGCTCATGGCGTAGGCTGTTTGTGCAATGATTGGAATCTCCGTATCGGACTGGCGTATGGTTCGCGTGGCTTCGTAGCCATCGATTTCCGGCATTTGAATGTCCATCAGGATTAGGTCAATTTTGTTTTTCGAAAACAGGTTGAGGGCATCAATGCCGTCTTTAGCCCACAACACAGTGGCCTTGGTTTCCCTGAGTATCTCGTACAGGTATTCGTAGTTGTAGTCGACATCTTCGGCAATTAAAACCGTACAATTTTCGAAGTTGTAATCGCTGGTGGTCTTCTTGGGTTTTGCTTTGGTTGGGGCTGTAATCTTGTCGTAGGGAATCGTGAAATAGAAGATTGATCCTTTGTTGACCGTGGATTTGACATTCATGTTTCCGCCCAGTAATTTCACCAACCCATTGGAAATGGCTAAGCCCAGTCCGGCTCCTCCTTCGCGTTCTTTCAGGCTGTGGGCATGTTGCAAGGTGCGGTTGAAAATTGTTTTAAGCTGATCTTGCGGAATGCCATGTCCGGTATCTTCCACATAGAACTGTAGTTTGTTCTTGCTCAGAAGTTGGTAGCCTATTTCAATGTGTCCATTATCAGTAAATTTCAGGGCGTTGTCGAACAGGTTAAACAGAATTTGCTTCAAGCGCCGGGTGTCGGTAAAGATGTAGTCGTGATGCTTGAGCTTGGGTTTGCGAAAAAGAATTTCAATGTGCTCTTTTTGCTTCCGGCCCCTCATTTGTAAAAACTGCTGCGAAAGTTCGCTGAATGTATTTTTGAGCGAACAGGCATCTTTCTTGACCTTCAGTTCATTGGCTTCAATTTTTGAAATATCAATGATGTCGTCAATCAGCAAGAGTAAGTAGCGACTACTTTCTTCAATAATGTCTGCGTAGCGCACTTGCTGGTCAGGGGTTAAGTCGCCGGTTTTTAACAATTCAGAAAAACCAATAATGCCGTTGATTGGAGTTCGGATTTCATGGCTCATGTTGGCCATAAAATTGGTTCGGGACTGGTTTTCGATTCGTGTACGCTTTTGTGAGCGCTTCAGGTCTTCTTCCAGGCGTTTGAACGAAGTGATTTCTTCGGATATTTTGAGGTAGTTGGTAATGGTGCCTTGCTCGTCTTTCAGGCTTGAGATAGAGGCGAGTTCCCAGTAGGTTTTACCGTTCTTGTTTCTGTTTTTAAATTCGCCAACCCATTCCTTACCAGTCGATATGGTTTTCCAAAGTTTTTCATAGAAGGTGGTAGGATGATAACCCGACTTTTGAATGTTGGTTTTTTTACCAACCAGTTCATCTTTACGGTATCCGGTAATTTTTGAATAGGCCGGATTGAAAAACTCAATGTACCCATCCAGGTCCGTAATTACGATGGGCACAGGGCTTTGCATGATGGCCTGGTGCAGCATGCGCAAGTCTTTCTGGTGCTTCTTCTCAATGGTAATATCCCGATTGGTTCCCAGCACACGAAGTGGCTTTCCATTCGAATCGCGGAGCATGGCGGCCCGGGTTTTAAACCAGCGGTAGATGCCGTCTTTGTGTTTTAACCGGTATTCGGATTCATAGATTAGTGCACTGCTTTTCAGAAAGTTTTCAAAGGTGCGTTTTACCCGGTTATAATCATCGGGGTGAAGGAGATCTGTCCAGGTAGAAAATTTATTTTCCAACTCATCCGGGTAATAGCCGAGCTGGGATTTCCATTTTCGTGACAGGTGCATGGTTTCATCTCCCACAGCCCAGTCCCACAGCCCATAATCAGAGGCTTCTGCAGCCAGGTTGTCGCGTAGCTTACGGTGATGATGTCTTTGTTCAATGTTCTTTTGGCTGTTGATGTCACGAAATACCCCGGTAATCCCGGTAATCTCCCCATGTTCATCCTTTTCAGGAGTAAAGCCTATGCTGATCCAGAATGGGCGGTTTTGCAGCGTGAGGGAGAATTCTTTGTAGAACGCTTTTTTGCTTTTCAGTACCAATTCAACAACATGATCAATTTCAGCAGAGAGCTCCCCCAGGTAGTTGGCTTCTCCAATGGTTCTTCCAATGATTTTGGTTGGTTTAATCTGAAGGAGGGCGGGTAGATTATCGGAATAAAAACGGTGGAGCCGATCTTTGTCCAAGCGGATAATTGCTTCGGGCGTGTCTCCCCGGTCAAAACCAGCGGGCAGGTCTTGTCCTTGAGCTGCTTGTTTTTCGGGTTGGCCTGTTGGGGAGGATGGCGTTTGTTTTTTGTCCGTATATTTCATGAGTTTGAGTTTAAGCTGGTTTAAATTAGCATGTTACTAGCGATAGCTGGTGTGGCTAGTAATTGTTGCCGAATAAATTGAGAGCGTACCGATATCATGATGAACGTAATTAATGTTTATAGTTTTCAACCTGTTAACAAAAGGAATTGTTCACCTCATTTTAACGAAAGTAAGCCCATACAGTTTGCCCATAGAGCAAAAAAAGTGAAAAGAGCCTGGTTGAAACGGACGGTTTGTCCGCATTGGCGGGCATTAGACCTAGAGGGTGGTAGTTGATTTGAAAAATGTTAAGCTTTATAAAACTAATTTTTTTAAAAGATGGACATTTCCAGTATGGGGTCTTTCGTTCGGCTGATTGTTTTACCTCATTTTGTCTGTATTGAACGGAAAGTATAGCTTGAAAGTAAATGGAGTTTTTGCATCTGAATGACTTCTTTATAATGACTCTCTGCTAGTGTCATCATAAAACAAATGATTTTGCGAAGGGGATGATGCAGCTGGCTTCTAATCAGAACCGCTGCCTAAATGTTTTGTCAAGTGAAAATAGTCCCAAGGATCACAGAACGATTGCAGTGCCTATACCTCAGCTTCTATTTCCTGCTTGGCGGTGTGGAATACGGAGTCGCTTTGCATCGGTTGAATCAGTCTTTCGTTGTGGTTTTCTTGGGTATCCATCGAGCTGATTTCACTGTCACTAACAATTGCTTTTCGGTTCAAAGCCGAGTAAATAACCAGACAGGTCAACAATCCTAAAATGTAGTAATCTCTCTTCTTCATGCCTATTTACTTGTGTTTTGCGTAATGCCGCTTTCTTCAAGCGCGTGCAAAAGTAGAAAATACCTTGACCGGGCATGTTGTAAAAAATTAAATCGGATGGAAAGCCGGATTTATTAACACTTGGGTAATATATGTCGGAGACTATTAATTCTTCTATTTTTGTGGTGAACGATTGAAGCGGATTTAGCTATGGGGCGCAATAATTTTTTTCAGTTTAAGGAGTTTCGGGTAGAACAAGCCCGAACGGCCATGAAAGTGGGGATTGATGGCGTATTGCTCGGAGCCTGGGCCGATCTTCAGGCTGCTTGTCGGGTGCTGGATGTCGGCACCGGAACGGGCTTGTTGGCGCTAATGGCTGCTCAGCGTTCAGCAGCTTTGATTGATGCTGTTGAGCTGGACTTGGATGCAGCCGAAGAAGCACGGTCTAATTTTCAGAATTCAAATTGGGCTTCTCGTTTTCGGGTTGTGGCTGGCGCTTTTCAGGATTTTCAGCCGGGAGTATGTTATGACCATATCATTTCAAACCCTCCTTTTTTTGAAAATGGGCAGCCGTCATCAAATCCCTTGCGGGCACAGGCACGTCACGCAGGGAAGCTGAACTTGAGGGAGTTGTTGGAAAGGGCTTCAGTATTACTTGCCAATAAGGGGAAAATCAGCCTGATTATTCCGGCCGAACAAGAGCTTCGCTTGCTGGAGCTGGCAAAAGCACTCAGTCTGCATGTTGCAAGACTGGTTCGTGTGGCGCCGGATGAGTCGAAAAAGGCACACCGCTTGCTGGCAGAACTGGCTAAAGAGGCTTGCCCTTTGCAGGAAGCCGTTCTTTTTATTCGGGACAAGGGAACTGGACTTTTTTCCGAGTCGTACCGTGAATTAACGCGCGACTTCTACCTGAATTTATAACTTGGTTTAAATCAGCATCAGGAAAGGCGAAAAGGTTTTGTCCATTTTGTTGGCAAAATTCTGAATTGCTTCATGGTTGATTTTGCGGACTGTCTGATCCACTTTGGCAATCTTCCGCACTACAAGTTTTTCAAGGAAGTGCATTTTTTCAAAATTGAACTCGCCCCCAAGGATGGCCTCCGTTTTGGCATACTGGTGTAGTTTTTCGGGAAACGCATTTTCCAGTTGCTGAAATGCCTGTTCGCCTTCGTGCATACAGCAAATAAACAGGCCCAGTTGTTTGTCTTCCAGTTGTTCCTGGTTTTGCTCACAATACTCGCGAATTTTCCGCTGAATCTGCCCGGCATGGATGGAGCCGCCAATAATCACCCGCTCATAGCTTTGCAAGTCGGGTTGCTTTTTTGCTTTGAGGTTATGGATAGTAGCATCGCCATGGAGTGCTTGCGCCAGTTCTTCTACAACATGTTTGGTGCATCCATGAGTTGACATGTAAATGATTAGTGTTTTCATGGTTGGTTGATTTTTCCCTAAAATATGACAATTGGTCAAAACAAACTATGATTTTATCGGTTAAGTTAAAATTATAATCGGCGGGGAAAGATAATCGCAGACTAAAAGGTCTTTTTGTGCAAAATGATTATCTTTGCAGCCCAAAATAAGATGCTATGTCAATAGAAGTTATGCAAGCTATTAAAGTAGATGAAAGTTTTTACAAGGTGAAAGAAGTCAGAAGACTAACGGATGAAACTTTCTCCCTGCGTCTGCCTAAAAGCCGCTTTCGGTTTCATGCAGGCCAGCATATTTCGCTCGGGATTCAAGGGGATTACCAGAGTCGCGAGTACTCCATTTACAGTGGAGAAAATGATGAACATTTAGAGGTTTTGGTGAAAGAAGTGAAAGAAGGTTATTTTTCACCCAAGCTGAGTCACCTTAAGCCCGGAGATTGGGTTGAGGTAAATGGTCCGTTCGGAAAATTCCGGATTGACGAGAAGAAAATCAAAGATCATAAATTTGTGTTTATTGCCAGCGGAACCGGAATTGCTCCTTTCCGCAGCATGGTGCGCACGTACCCCGAACTGGATTACCAGCTTATACATGGTGTGCGTTACGGACATGAAGCCTACGATAAGGAAGAGTATGCGCCGGAGCGTCACGTTTTATGTACCACCGGCGATAAAACCGGTCAGGTAAATGGTCGGTTGACCAAATACCTGAAAAAAGCCACCTTCGACAAGAACACCCAGTTCTACTTGTGTGGAAACAGTAACATGATTTTTGATGCGCTGGAGTTGTTGAAGAACAAAGGGTTTGATCGCGATCAGATTCACTGCGAAGTTTATTTTTAGTCAGAAAAAAGCGAAACCGAAAAGCCAGAAGTGTCAAGTAGCGCACGGCTTTTACAGATTCGGAACTTGAAATTGAATTGATGAAATACCACTTAATTACATTGGGCTGCCAAATGAACCTGTCGGACAGTGAGCGTGTAAGCGCTGTGTTGGAACAGATGGGGTACGAGCGGACGGAGAAGGAGGAAGAGGCAACTTTGCTTGGAATGCTGGCTTGTTCAGTGCGGCAAAAGCCAATTGATAAGGTGTACAATAAAATAGCCCAGTGGAACCGGGCGAAAAACAAACGCAACCTGATAACCTTCATTTCGGGGTGTATTTTGCCGGCTGATAAGGAAAAGTTTCTGAAACTTTTCGATCTCATTTTTCCAATGAGTGAGCTGGGCCAGTTGCCCGATATGATTCGGAACTATGGGGTGGTGAATGCCGCCTCTTTACAGGTGCCCAAGCCGGTGATGCCTAAAAACGAGCATATCGTGGATTTATGGCACATTAAGCCCAAGTACGAATCGACTTACGAAGCTTTCGTGCCAATTCAGAATGGTTGCGATAAATTTTGCACCTTCTGTGCGGTACCTTACACGCGTGGTCGCGAAGTGTCCCGTCCTTCCGAAGATATTTTGCACGAAGTTCAACATTTGGTGAGCCAAGGGTATAAATCCATCACCTTGCTGGGGCAAAATGTGAACTCTTATGGGCTGGACAAAAATGGCGAAGAAATCACATTTGCGGAGTTGCTCAAGCAGATTGGCGAATATGGAAACACCTCGGGCGAAGAGTTCTGGGTTTATTTTACGTCACCTCATCCGCAGGATATGGGACGCGATGTAATTGAAGTGATTGCTCAATATTCTTGTTTAGCCAAGCAAATTCACCTGCCCATGCAAAGTGGCGATGAGAAAGTGCTGATTAAAATGAATCGGCGTCACTCGATGGATAAGTACCGTAGGATTGTAACCGATATTCGGGAGCTTATTCCGCAGGCTACCTTGTTTACTGATATTATTGTGGGTTTTACGGGTGAAGGGGAAGCCGAATTTCAAAATACCGTTTCGGCCATGAATGAATTTCAGTTCAACATGGCTTATATTGCGATGTACTCGCCACGCCCGGGGGCAGCCAGCTATCGTTGGGAAGATGAGGTGTCGCAGGACGTGAAAAAAGATCGCTTTCATCGTTTGTCCGAAGTCATGAAAATTCATACCCGTCACTACAATGAGCAGCTGGTTGGAAAAACGATCCGCTTGCTGGTGAATGGAACTGACCGGAAAACTGGCTTCAGCACAGGGCTGACTGAAGGAAAGTTAAATGTACGACTCGATCGGAAAGTGCCCGAACTGAAGGGGCAAATTGTGGACGTTCGTATTACGTCTGCAGCAGATTTTTCGCTGAGTGGGGAGTTGGTGTTACAGGAAGAAAAGCTGGAGTCATGAGTACAATTAAAAAAAAGGTGGCCTTTAAAACATTGGGCTGTCGCTTAAATCAATACGAAACCGATGCCTTGGTTTCCGATTTTGATCAGGCAGGTTACGAAGTTGTTGATTTTAAAGATGCGGCCGATGTGGTGGTGGTCAACACCTGCACGGTTACCAATCAAAGTGATCAAAAGTCACGAAATATTATTAGCCAGGCTGCTCGTAACAATCAAGGCTCTTTGGTGGTGGTTACGGGGTGTATGGCCAATAACTACAAAGAGAAGCTGGAAGGGCAGGATAAAATCACCTATGTGGTCGACAACGAGCGCAAAGCCAGCATCCGGCAGTTAGTGGATGCGCATTTTCAGGGCGAAATTTTGCACCCTTCCAATCTTGAAGGTGATGTCTTTCAATTCAGCACGGTTGATAAAAGTTTGCATACCCGCAGTTCCATCAAAATTCAGGACGGATGCGATAATTTTTGTACTTTTTGCATCATTCCCAAAGTGCGTGGACGCGCGGTGAGCCGTCCGTTGCCGGAGATTGTTGAGAATGTAAAAAATACCCTGGCCAATGGGTTTAAGGAGCTGGTGATAACCGGCGTAAATATTGGTAGGTATGAGTGGGAAGACAAGCGCTTTGAAGATGTGCTGGAAGCGATTCTGGATGTACCCGGCGATTTTCGGGTTCGTATTTCATCCTTGGAACCCGATGGTTTTGGCAACCGATTTTATGATTTGTTTAAACATCCGAAGTTGGCTCCGCATCTGCATTTGTGTTTGCAAAGTGGCTCGGATAAAGTGCTGCTTCGTATGCGCCGGATGTATGCTTACAGCCGTTTTGCTGAAATTGTCGACCGTTTCCGCTCACAATGGCCCGACTTTAATTTCACCACCGATCTGATTGTTGGATTTCCGGGGGAAACGGAAGTGGATTTTCAGGAAAGTATCGAAGCCATCCGGCGATTTCAATTTAGCCATGTGCACGCGTTTAAGTATTCAGTTCGGAAAGGAACACGGGCCGAGCGGATGGAAGATCAGGTGTCGGAACCCGTCAAAACGGCTCGCTCTGCTGAACTTCGTGAAGCTTCGGAACAGATGCGTGAAGCTTACTTAAAGCGGTTTATTGGTCGTGTGCAAACTGTTTTGGTTGAGAAAATTGACTCAAAGGGCTTTGCTTCCGGCTATGGCGAACATTATGTCCCTGTTCGGTTTAAAGCCAAAAACTGTCAGAAAAATACCTTTCAAAAAGTACGGATAGAACGCTTGGAAGGTGAAGGCGATAATCTTGAGCTTTTGGGCCAGTTGGTTGAGGATTAGGAGAAAATACTTCGTTTTATTAATCTTTTTCAGAGAATTGGAATTCCCTTATTCTTATTGATTCAAAGTGGCATGTTTCATCTAATTCCGGGGTCAGGTGCAGCAAAATCAATGGTGCATTTGATCCTCTGCTTGAAATGAAATAATAGCCGATAAGAAAAATCAGGCCTGTTCTGTGAACTTATAGCCGCGTTTTTTGTCATAGTAAGAGATTTTCCATTTGTAATTTGTTTAACGACCACATGGATAAAGCTCAACAAAATAGCATTCAGTACAGATCAGCGCAAGGTGATGGCGATGTTGTTGATTTTCAGAAGGTGATGGCTGATTTTCGAGAGCGATTGAAGTTCGTTTCTTCGCACGGAAGCCCGAAAGCCGTTGAAAAACATCGCGGAAGAGGAAAGTTGCTGGCCCGTGAACGAATTGATCTTTTGATCGATCCGCAAATCCCGTTCCTGGAACTTTCAAGTTTTGCAGCTTTTGATCAATACGATAACGCTTTCCCCTCCGCAGGAATTGTGACCGGCATAGGACTGGTGCAAGGGCGTGAGTGTCTTTTGGTGGCTAACGATGCTACCGTGAAGGGTGGAACTTACATTCGGGAGACTATTAAGAAACATATTCGGGCTCAGGAGATCGCTTTGAAAAATCACCTGCCTTGTATTTATTTAGTTGATTCGGGCGGAATTTACCTGCCGGAACAAGCCCAGGTATTTCCGGATCGCTTCGATTTTGGACGGGTTTTTTTCAACCAGTCGAAACTGTCAGCAGCCGGAATTCCTCAGGTTGCCGTAGTGATGGGATCTTGTACCGCGGGTGGCGCGTACGTGCCGGCCATGTGCGATGAAACCATTATTGTAGAAGGGCAGGGAACCATTTTTATTGGTGGGCCACCTTTGGTAAAAGCGGCTACCGGAGAGGTGGTCACTGCCGAAGAATTGGGAGGTGGCGAAGTGCATACGTCAGTATCCGGAGTGGCCGACCACTTGGCTAAAGATGATGTGGAAGCCATTGAAATTTGCCGAAAAATTGTGGCGACTTTTCCAAACGTTCAGAAACGCGCAGTTCAGCTTTGTCCGACAGAAAAGCCCAATCACGAAGCTGAAGAGCTTTATTCATACCTCTCAACTGACTTGAAAAAGCCCATCGATGTGCGGGCAATTATTGACCGTTTGGTTGATTCCAGCGATTTTCAGGAGTTTAAGGAGAATTACGGAAAGACTTTGGTGACTGGCTTTGCCCGGTTGAAGGGAATTCCGATTGGAATTATCGGAAACCGGAGTTTTCTGACGGCAGAGAGTGCCCGAAAAGGAGCTCACTTCATCCAGTTATGCAATCAACGTCAGATTCCCATGTTGTTTCTGCAAAATATCACCGGTTTTGTGGTTGGTAAAAAGTATGAGCATGAGGGGATTGCGCGTGATGGCGCCAAGTTGATCCATGCCGTGGCCAATTCGGTTGTACCGAAAATTACCTTAGTAATTGGCGGATCCTTTGGGGCGGGGAATTATGCGATGGCCGGTCGGGCTTACGAACCTGACTTTTTGTTTATGTGGCCTCATGCACGCATTGCCGTGATGGGCGGGGAGCAGGCTTCAGGGGTTTTGCAAACCATTGGACAGAATGGACGCAATGCGAATTTGGTTACTCAGTTTGAAGAAGAAAGTACAGCTTATTATAGTTCTTCCCGTTTGTGGGATGATGGCATTATTGATCCGGTGGAAACCCGCGATATTTTAGCTTTGGCTTTTACGGTAACGCTTAATCAACCAGTTCAGGAAGCCCGTTATGGTGTTTTCAGAATGTAAAAAGAGAAGGTTATGAAGAATTGGAAAAATATACAACTAGAAATAACAGGCCGCCGCGCAAACTTGCTATTAAACAGGAAGAAGGTTCACAATGCATTGAATCCGAGAATGATTGAGGAAATGCATGAAGCGCTGGCCAAAGTAGCTGCAGATGACAAGGTGCAATTTTTGGTGATTTCCGGAGCTGGAAAATCTTTTTGCGCCGGAGCTGATATCAATTGGTTTGCCGAGGCGGTCAACAAGGCCAAGTCCGACAACTGGCAGGAGTACCTGCGGATGGCTGAACTGATGAAGGTGATTTATCAGTTCCCGAAGATTACCATTACGGCAGTTCACCGGCATGTGCTGGGCGGTGCCAATGGTATTGTTGCTGCCTGCGACTTTGCAGTGGCTGAGCATTCTACAGCTTTTGCTTTTGGAGAGATTAAACTGGGGATTGTTCCGGCTATCATTACACCGTTCTTATCGAAGCGGATGTCAACCCAGAATTTGAAAAAGCTCATGTATTCCGGCGATCGGTTTGGAGCACCTCATGCGCATGGGGTTGGACTGGTTGACTTCCTGGCCGAAGATGGTCAGCTGGAGCAGGTGGTTAATGAATTGATTGATGGTTTGAAAAACTCATCGCCCAATGCTTTGCGCGCATGCAAGCAATTGCTGCTGAAGGAAGGTTCAGGCGAGTTAACCATTGAAAACAGTGAATATACGGCGGCGGTCCTCGCAGAGCTGATTCACTCGGACGAGGGGCAGGAAGGCCTAAGGGCTTTTTTGGAAAAACGAAAACCGGACTGGAAAAAACTAAATGTGGTTGAAAATTAATGAAGCTCTTTCAGAAAATATTAATTGCGAACCGGGGCGAAATAGCTGTGCGGATTATTCAAACGGCAAAGAACTTGGGAATCCGGACTGTTGCAGTTTATGCCGCGGATGATGCGGCTTCATTACATGTTAGTTTGGCAGACGAAGCTGTTTTGCTGGAAGGAGTGCAGTTGAGGGAGACTTACCTGAATAAGGAAAAAATTATTGAAGCGGCCCAAAATGCCGGAGCTCAGGCCATCCACCCGGGCTATGGTTTCCTGTCAGAGAATGCTGAGTTTGCAGCGAAGGTTGAACAGGCAGAGCTGATTTTTATAGGAGCCACGCCTGAGCAAATTGGATTAATGGGCGAGAAGACGCAGGCCATTGCTTTTGTGAAAGAACTGAGGATTCCGGTTATTCCGGGAAAGACTGGCAGTGTCAGTGATATTCTTGGTTGCTCAAGTGAGTTGGAATTTCCCTTGCTGGTAAAGGCGTCAGGTGGTGGCGGCGGAAAAGGCATGGAGATCGTTTACCAACCGGAACAGTTGCCTTTGGCACTGGAACAAGCTCAACGTCAGGCCTTGCAGTATTTCGGCAATGATGGCTTGTTTGTAGAAAAGTTTCTTCCCAAGGCCCGTCATATTGAAGTGCAGATCCTTGGCGACGGTCAGGGCCATGCCGTGCACCTTTTTGAACGTGAATGCAGCATTCAGCGTCGGTATCAAAAACTGATAGAAGAGGCGCCGGCACAAGCACTTTCGCAAACAACCAAAGAGAAACTATACCAGTCGGCGCTTCGTATTGCGCGGGCTACAAAATACAGAGGAGCAGGAACCATTGAGTTTTTGGTGGATGAGCAGGAGAATTTTTATTTTTTGGAAATGAATACCCGCCTGCAAGTGGAGCATCCGGTAACCGAGTATATCACTGGAGTTGACCTGGTGGAATGGCAATTCAAAATTGCTTCGGGGCAGGAGTTCAGCTTATCGCAGCAAAACCTGACAGCCAAAGGACATGCAGTTGAATTACGAATTTGTGCTGAAGATCCACTTTGTGACTTCAGGCCTGCTTCCGGGACTGTTGGTGAACTGGTTGTGCCTGAATTATGCCGTTGGGATAGCTTTCTTCAATCCGGAATGCCTTTGTCGTCCAGCTACGACTCCCTTATTGGCAAATTGATCGTAGGAGCCGAAACGCGTGAGCAGGCCTTATCGGATATGCAGCAAGCTGTGAAGAACCTGTTCATCCAGGGAATAAAAACCAACCAGGAGTTTTTGTTGGAGCTCTTGTGTCAGGATGACTTCAGGCAGAATAAAATTTGTACCCGCTGGGCTGAGGAGCGCTTGCCGGAAAGCATTCAGCGCATTCAGAACAAGCAGTTGGGAGAATCGGCTCTTGAGGTATTGGCAGGCTACCTGTTGCATCACTTTTATCGCTCATCGCATGCATCCAATCCTTGGAATGCGCAGGGATACTGGCGAATGCATTCTGTTTTTAACATCGCATTGGAAGGAGAGTGGCATGAAGTTCAGGTTCACCCAAAGGGTGATATGATTTTGGTGGACTGGAAAGGGGCAAGCTA
The DNA here is from genome assembly GCF_050589705.1 of Sunxiuqinia rutila. Taxonomy (NCBI): domain Bacteria; kingdom Pseudomonadati; phylum Bacteroidota; class Bacteroidia; order Marinilabiliales; family Prolixibacteraceae; genus Sunxiuqinia; species Sunxiuqinia rutila. Next base: position 40,681 of record NZ_JBNGOT010000019.1, on the reverse strand, counting down.
TGCATTAAAAATTGGCCAATTTACCGGAGCAAAGCTTGAATTTCAGTTAAATGAAAAAGATATTGTTATCTTTATTTCCGAAGAAAAAGAGCAAACTTGCCTTCAGTGGGAGGGCAGACAGCTTAGATTGTGGAGTAATCAGGTTTTGAACCACGTTCGCTTAAATAAGGATGCTGGAAAAACCACACAGGTAAAGACAAATCAAGTCGTAGCTGGTTTATTTGGAAAGGTGATCGATGTTTTGGTGAAGCCGGGAGATGTGCTTCGGAAAGGACAGAATTTGTTGATCATCGAATCCATGAAGTCGGAATTTACAATACAAAGCCCGGCTGATGCCGTGGTGAAACATATCCATGTAACCAAGGGACATTTGGTTCAGGACAAAGAATTATTGGTAGATCTGGAGTCGTAAAGAAATTAAAACATAGATATGAGCGCATTTTTAAATGAAACTCATCATGCAATCAGGGCCAAAGTCAGAGACTTTGCAGAAAAATACGTGAAGCCTGTGATTGGTGAGTTTGAAGCCAACGAACAGTTTCCAATGGAGCTGATTCGTTCTCTGAAGAGTCTGAAGATTTTTGGAATGCATGCCCCGAAAGAATATGGGGGACAAAACAGTGATTATTTGTCTTACATAATTGCTGTTGAGGAATTAGCCCGCGTGGATAGTTCGGTGGCAGCTACTTTAGCTGCACACAATTCATTAGGCGTGGGGCCGATTATGGAATTTGGTACCGAAGAACAGAAAGCCAAATACCTGCCTGCTTTGTGTACGGCTGAAAATCTGTGGGCCTTTGGGTTGACCGAAGAAAATGCCGGATCAGATGCCCAAGGGGTTGAAACCATTGCCGAAAAACAAGATGGCGGATGGTTGGTAAACGGACACAAAAAGTACATTACCAATGGTGCTTCCGACATGTCGGCAGGGATCAGCTTTGTGGCTCAAACCGGCTTGCGCCCCGATGGGCGGAAAGAATTTACAGCTTTTATGGTTTCGAAAGGAACGGCCGGCTATACCCGCGAATTCATGAAAAATAAGCTATTGTGGCGCGCTGCAGATAATGGAATGGTTTACCTGAAGGATTGTTTTATCCCTGCTGAAGATCAGTTGGGTGAGCGCGGAGAGGGGATTAAAATTATGCTGAAAACAATTGACTCGGGCCGGCTTTCGATAGCGGCGATGGGACTTGGACTGGCCCAGGGAGCTTTTGAAATGGCGGTGAGTTTTGCAAAAAAACGGAAACAATTTGGTCAGGCCTTGGCAAATTTTCAGGTAATTTCTTTTAAATTGGCCGACATGGCCATGAAAATTGAAAATGCCCGGAACACTTTATACAATGCCTGCTGGTTAAAAGATAACGGACAGCCTTTTGGTACACAGGCGGCCATGGCTAAATTGTACTGTTCAGAGGTTGCCAGCGATGTCGCCAGTGATGCCTTGCAAATTTTTGGAGGTGCCGGCTTGTTTCGAAATGATGAATACCCAATCGAACGTTTTTTCCGCGATCAGCGATTGCTTTCCATTGGAGAAGGCACATCTGAAGTTTTGCGGATGGTTATCTCGCGTTCGGTTTTAAAGGAATAACATGACTAAAGATCGTAAACTAGACCACATTCAACTCGCGTTTGATTCGCAAACCGGTTTTGCCGAGCAGGATCAACGCTTTATTTATGAACCCATGCTGGCTGCTCATCCTAACGATGAGGAGAACTCGTTCCTGTTTCTGGGGAAAATGATTCGGGCGCCATTCTGGGTTTCAAGCATGACCGGAGGGACCGGTGTGGCTGAAAAAATCAATAAAAATATTGCGCAGGCTTGCCGTGAGTTTGGATTTGGAATGGGGTTGGGATCGTGTCGGAAAATATTGTTTGACAAAACCCATTGGGCCGATTTTGACATGCGTGATACCATTGGCCCGGATCAGCCTTTGTGGGCTAACTTGGGAATTGCTCAAATTGAAAAATTACTACAAGAGAAAAACGAAAAAGCCATTATTGACTTGGTTGGCGGGCTTCGTGCCGATGGATTGATTGTTCATGTCAATCCGTTGCAGGAATGGTTTCAGCCTGAAGGTGACCATATTGAGCGTCCGCCATTGGAAACCATTACCCATTTGATGGAGCGGATTCATATCCCCTTAATTGTGAAAGAAGTAGGGCAGGGGATGGGCGAAGATAGTTTGAAGCGTTTGTTGGAACTGCCCTTGGCGGCCATTGAGTTTGCAGCCTATGGCGGTACTAATTTTTCGAACCTCGAGTTGATGCGGGAAGATCCAGCGACTCAGGAAATGTACCAGCCTTTTGCCTTTGTGGGGCAAACTGCTTATCAGATGGTGAAAACGGTTAATCGTTTGTTGCAGCAAATGGGTGAGCCCCGTTGCCGGCAGCTAATCATTTCGGGTGGGGTGAAGAGCTACCTGGATGGCTATCATCTGACTTCATTGAGTCAGTTGCCTGCCGTATACGGGATGGCTTCTGCTGTGCTGAAACATGCTACCGGTGATTATAGGGAGCTTCAAACGTACCTGAAAAACCAGCTCAAGGCCTTTCGTTTGGCTCAGCAATACTTGAAGTTAAATCCGGAATATGACGGAACCTAAAATCATAAGTGGATTTTCAAAACTGGATCGTTTACAGAAAATTGAATGGCTGATTGAACAATTGAAACTGGACAAGGAAACGCTTGAGCAGCTTAATCGTTTCCAGCTTTCGGAGCAAGCCATTCAACAGCTGATTGCCGATTTAAGTGAAAATCAGTTATCCAACTTTCATTTGCCTTTTTCAGTTGCTCCCAATTTCAGGGTTGATAACAAGGTATTGACTTTCCCGTTGGTTACCGAGGAAAGCTCGGTTGTGGCTGCCTTGGCAAAAGCGGCCGGCTACTGGGCCAAGCGGGGTGGTTTCCATACCGAAATTATTGGAACGGAAAAAAAGGGGCAGGTGCATTTTAGTTGGAACGGGAAGCCTGAAAAGCTAAGCGAATCCTTTTCGGAATTGAAAGAGGAGCTGGAACGGGATGTGGCTCCACTGACGCAAAACATGGAAAAGCGGGGTGGCGGAATAACAAACATCCGGTTGAAGCACTTGCCTGAAGTTAGGCCCAATTACTACCAGCTGGATGTTGCTTTTGAAACCTGTAATGCCATGGGAGCCAATTTCATCAATTCGTGTTTGGAGCAAATGGGCAAAACACTGAAAAACTGGGCCAAGGCCAATGGTGATTTCCGGGATGACGAAAAGGAAGTGGAGGTGATCATGGCCATTTTGTCAAACTATGTGCCCAACAACCGGGTTAAAGTTTGGGTTGAATGTCCGGTTGAGGACTTGGACAGCGATGCCGATCAGGCGCACGCTTTGGCGATGAAATTTGTGCAGGCCGTTCACATTTCGCGGCATGATGTTTCGCGTGCCGTAACTCACAACAAAGGAATATTTAACGGGATTGATGCCTTAGCCATCGCAACCGGGAATGATTTTCGTGCCATTGAGGCTGGAGGTCATGCTTTTGCCGCCAGTTCCGGACAATACCGGGGGCTGAGCAATGCCGGAATAACCAATGGAAATTTTTGGTTTAGCCTGGAGATGCCGCTTGCTGTTGGCGTCGTAGGTGGTGTAACCAGCTTGCATCCTTTGGCAAAGCTGGCCATGCAAATTATAGGGCAGCCCTCTGCGCGTCAATTGATGGGCTATCTGGCTGTTGCCGGGCTGGCGTCCAACTGGTCGGCCGTGCGTGCCTTGGTAACTACCGGCATTCAGAAAGGGCATATGAAAATGCACTTGAGTAATATTTTGAATAGTTTGCAGGTTTCGGATGAACAAAAGCAGGCTGCGATGCTTTACTTTCAACACCGGGAAGTTTCATTTTCCGAAGTGCAGAATTATTTAAAAGAACATGCCAAATAGTCAAAAAACATATCATGCTCACGGGAAACTGCTGCTAACGGCCGAATACTTTGTGTTGCAGGGAGCAAAAGCCATTGCCTTGCCTTTAAAGTACGGGCAGCACATGGAGGTAACCGAGGGCAAAAAGCAAGGAGTGGTAAGCTGGAAAGCCTTTATGCAGGAGGGCTTGTGGTTTTCCTGCGATTTTAGCTTGCCCGACCTGAAAATCATTCATAGTTCGGATGCGGGGAAAGCGTTAATTTTAAAGGATGCGTTAAAAGCGATTTTGGAAATGAATCCCCGGTTTCAGCTGAATGGTGGATTGGATATTCAGACTAAAATTGATTTTCACAACCAATGGGGCTTGGGCAGCAGCAGCACCTTGATTGCCAACCTGGCTTCCTGGGCCGGTGTTGATCCTTACCAGCTCAACGAAAAAATATTTAACGGTTCGGGTTTTGATATTGCTTGTGCTTCGGCTGCAGGCCCGATCTTTTATGTGAAGAATGAAAAGCCTGAGCCGGTTACTTTGGATTATCCGTTTTTAGATAAGCTCTATTTTGTTTACTCCGGATTGAAGAAAAGTACACGAAATGAGGTGCGGCGGTTCCTGAGTGAAGGGAGTATTTCTCACAAACAACTTGAAGAGGTTAATCTCCTTTCGGAACAACTTGCCAGTGTACAAAGCCTGAAGGAGTTTCAGGAATTGATCCGACGTCATGAACAGTTGGTTTCCGGTGTGCTGAAGATTCCAACGGTTAAGTCAAGTTATTTTAGCGATTTTCAGGGTGATATAAAATCGCTGGGAGCATGGGGTGGTGATTTTTACCTGGTGGCTACCCCAATGGACGACCGTTGTGTATTGCAATACTTCAAAGAAAAAGGCCTAAGTGTGGTCTTCCCTTGGAATGAATTGGTTTTGAATAATCGTTGATTTATTATGGTGAAAAAAGAAATTTACCGGGCAGCATGGGAATGTCCGTCAAATATAGCATTGGTAAAGTACTGGGGCAAAAAGGAGGGACAGTTACCGATGAATCCGTCCTTGAGTTTCAGCTTGAAGAAAGCCCGGACCCAAACACGGGTGCGCATCGAGCCTTCTTCGCGGCGAAAGGTTGAGTTTTTGTTTGAAGGCCAACCATCGGTTTTTGCCGACCGCATTGAAAAATACCTGGCCAGCATGTCGCTGGAGCATGATTGGCTGAACGACTACTCCTTCTACATAGAAAGCAGTAATACGTTTCCGCATTCTGCCGGAATTGCCTCTTCGGCATCGGCTTTTGGAGCGCTGGCGCTTTGTTTGGTCGATTTGAAAGAACAGGTGACAAACAAGCAGTTTACCGAACAGCAATTTTTTCAAAAGGCATCACGCTGGGCACGTCTGGGAAGTGGTAGTGCCTGCCGGTCCGTGTTTCCCTCTTTTGCCTTGTGGGGCCGGATGAACGGCTTTCTGAATTCAACCGACTGCAATGCCATTCCGGTAACCGAGAAATTTCACCCGGACTATCAGTCCTTGCGGGATGCGGTTTTGCTGGTTGATTCTGCGCAGAAGAAAGTTTCCAGTTCGGCTGGACATCAGTTGATGAATCAGCATGAGTTTAAGGACGTGCGCATTGTGCAGGCCAATAGTCACTTAACCGAGTTGGTGCAGGTGATGAAAGTGGGCAACCATGAGCGTTTTTTTGAGTTGGTTGAAAAGGAAGCACTGAGTCTGCACGCTATGATGATGACTTCCGACCCTTCTTTTATTCTATTGCAGCCCAACAGCCTGTTGCTCATTCAGAAAATACGCGAATACCGCCAAAAAAGCGGTTTGGCTCTTGGTTTTACAATTGATGCGGGGCCAAATATTCATTTGATTTATTTTGAAAAAGACAAGCAGCAGGTGCATGCGTTTATCAAGTCAGAGTTGTTGGCTTTAATAGAGAATGGTCAATGGCTGGATGATAATATCGGCGGCGGCCCTATGAAATTAGCAGATGAAGAAATTTAATGCCAAATTATTGTTGTTTGGGGAATATGGGTTGATGTTTGGAGCTGAAGCGCTGGCTGTTCCGTTTCCCCATTTTACCGGAGAGCTTGCCTTTGCGAGTCAAAAGAAAGTGGCCGAGGTAAAGCAGAGTCAGCGGGATTTGGAGCATTTTGTCACGTTCTTTGAGCAAGAAGGATTAAACGAACAAATGAACTTTCCCATCGGACTCGATGAAATTCGCCGGGATTTAAAGCGAGGACTTCACTTTGATTCTGATATTCCTTTGCAGTACGGCGTAGGCAGCTCCGGAGCACTGTGTGCGGCACTCTATCAACACTATGGAAGTAATCAGTTGGATTTGAAAGAGCTCAAAGAAAAGTCCTGGTTGTTGAGCAGCCTAAAGCACGATTTTTCAGTGATGGAGTCTTTCTTTCATGGTAAAAGTTCGGGTTTTGATCCCTTGGTATCGTATGTTAACCGGCCGGTTTTATTGGTGGGTGACGAGATTCGCCTGCCTTCACCTGAAATTCAAACGCCGGGGTACTCGGTAGTGCTGCTGAATACCCAGGAGAAAAGCCCAACGGCCCCTTTGGTAAGCTGGTTTGTGAAAAACATGGAAGCACAGGAGTTCAAGGCCAAGTTTGATGAGCTTTTTCTGCCGTCGAATTCGCAGGCTATTCATGCTTTTTTGAATGGCGATACCACCAGGCTTTTTCAAGCGTTGAAATCAATTTCGGCTTTTCAACGTGAAAATCTTCAGCCAATGATTCCGGAAGCGTTTAAGTCGGTTTTTCAGGAATTGACAAGCCGGGATATTCCGATAAAGTTATTGGGTTCCGGGGGCGGTGGCTACCTGCTTGCTTTTGTTCCCGATGGCGTGACTTTACCTGCAAAACTAAAAAGCCTCAAGGTGTTTTAACCTCAAGGCTTTGTGTTTATGAATTGGTATTTACTTTTTTCTGTCGGTTCGTGTTGGGCCGTTTTGAAAACTTTCGCTTACGATTTTTCTTCTTTTTGGGTTTCTCCAGTAAATCGGTATTCACAGAGCCTACGCTCATTTCATTTTCTAATTTGGCCTCCGGGCTAAGGTATTGCTCAATGGGTGGTTTTCGGCCGCGTTTGTTAAGCTGAATGATTTTCTTGACATCATCCAAGTCCAAAACCAGGGGTTTGTTGCCGTAGGCTTCTTCCAACGTATACCAGATTTTCTTATTCAGAATCTCTGTTTTAAAATGACGGGCCAATCCTTTGGATGTTTCCAATGCCAGCAGTTCATTGGGGAAATCATCCTGCGCTTCCAGGTAGGTATCCAGCTCGTACATCAGGCAGCACTTCAGCTTCCCACATTTGCCGGCCATTTTCTCAGCGTTGGGCGACAAACCTTGCTGATGGGCCGCATCGGAGGTAACGCTGTCAAAATCAGTTCGCCAGGTTGAGCAACAAAGCTCGCGACCGCAAGAGCCAATGCCGCCTATACGTCCGGCTTCCTGCCGTGCACCTATTTGCTTCATTTCAACCTTGACCCGAAATTCGCGCGCATAACGGCGAATGAGTTCCCGAAAATCGACTCGACCTTCAGCAATGTAATAAAATATCGCCTTGGCATTGTCTCCACGGAATTCAACATCTCCGATTTTCATGTCCAGCTCTAACTCATTAGCTAGCTGGCGCGAACGCACCATAACGGCATATTCACGGTTGCGGGCCGCTTCAGCCTTTTCCTTATCAGTGGTGGTGGCTTTGCGGTAAATTTTATTCCATTGGTAACGTTCCGGTTTTCTTATTTTTCGTTTAAACTGTTTGTCGGCAAGAGTTCCTGTTAGCGAAACGGTTCCGACATCGTGTCCCGGATTGGTGGCTACGACCACTAAGTCACCTACTTTTAATGAAAGTGCATCTTCGTTTTTAAAGAACTCTTTGCGGGTTCCTTTGAAGCGCACTTCAACAATATTTGATAAATGTGTTGTATCTGGTAAATCGTTCAGCCAATTGTAGGTGCCTAGCATTTCGGGGCGGTCACCTTGAGTATTCATATTACATCCACTACATCCCATATGCTTCGTATTTAATAATTTCAGACAAAAATATCTAAAATTATGCGCAAATACTATTTTAATTCAATCTAAATAAGGACTTGTCCTACTGATTTTGTAATTTGTATTAAGCTTACAAATTGTGAAACTAAACTGAAAATTATGGACTTGGCACATGTGATTTCAAATTTGAATTATTGGGCTGTTTTAGTGGCTTCGCTAAGCACCTTTGTGGTTGGAAGTTTATGGTATTCGCCTGTTTTGTTCGGCAACAAGTGGATGGAACTTAATGGCTTTACTGAAGAAAAACTCAAGGAAGGACTCCCTATGCCGGTTATATTTGGGAGTTCATTTATTGCTTCCTTGCTGGCGGCATTTGCCCTGGCTTTGTTTTTAGGATCGTCGGCTGATCTGGGAATGGGGCTTTTTGCCGGTTTTGTCATTGCTGTTTTTTGGATCAGCACGTCGCGGCTGAACAACATCCTTTTTGAGCAGGGAAAGCCGGGTTTGTTTTTGATTCATGCCGGATATGACCTTGTTTCTTATCTGATTATGGGAGCAATTATTGGTGGGTGGCATTGATTTCGGCGCATCGGATAAGTGCAGTTAAAGAGGGCAGCAATAACTTTTGGAAAAGATTTTCAGGATTAAGCAGGTTTAGACCTGCTTTTTTGTTTTTTTTGAATAAAAAAAGTTGTGAATAAGATATTTCTTGCTTTTACCATTAGCTTTTTGCTTTGCTTTTCCTGGGGCAGCCAGGCTTTTAATTTAAGTGATAAAGCAGAAGTGAGCCTGCTTACCTGTGGACCCAGCAAGCAGGTTCATGCCCTTTACGGACACAGCGCTATCCGGGTGCACGATCCGGCACGTAGGGTGGATGTTGTGTTTAACTACGGGGTATTTAGTTTTAGTGAGCCAAATTTTGTTTACCGTTTTGCCAAGGGGCAGACGGATTATTTACTGGCGGCTGAAAAGTATGAGAATTTTCTGGAGAGCTACCGACGTAGCCAGCGCCGGATTGACGAACAGATATTGAACCTGACTCAATCGGAAAAACAACAGCTGCTCGGCTATTTAATTTGGAACGCCAAACCCGAAAACCGGGAATACCGATACAATTTCTTCATGGACAACTGTGCTACGCGCGTGCGTGATGTGGTTGAGAAACATGTTGACGGGAAATTGACTTTTTCAGAAGAAACAGGTTTGGGCATGACTTTTAGAGAGCATGTTGATGCTTATCAGCGTGTTTTGCCATGGATAAATTTTGGCATTCATCTGACCTTGGGGAGTCCATCGGACGAGATCGCAACAGCCTATCAGGAAATGTTTTTGCCTGATTTTTTGATGAGCCATTTTGCAGAAGCGCAAATTCAGGCAGAAGGGGAGAGTCGTTCCTTGGTGAAAGAAACCCGAATGATCTATGAGCCGGAGAAAACGCAAAAATCTGGGTTTCAATTGTTGGATCCTTCGCTGGTGTTGGGCATTTTGTTGGTTGTGCTGGTGCTGGTTAGTTATAAGCAGTATAAGCAGCGAAAGGCCAGCCTTTGGATTGACTATGTTTTGTTGTTTGTGACCGGATTGATTGGACTGGTTTTGCTTTGGTTTGTGACTTACTCGGAGCATCCGGCAATGCACCCCAACTACAATTTGTGGTGGGCAGTTCCAACCAACCTGGTGTTTCCTTTTCTGTGGATGGTCCGTAAATGGCGTCCGGCTTTAGCCTGGTACTGGAAAGCCTTATCGGTTTGGTTGTTGGTGTTTTTTCTGTTTAACCTTTTGACCCCCCAGGCTTTCCCGTTCAGCTTTTACCTGCTAACGGCAATGATGCTTTGCCGGGCTTTGTTGCACAGTTTTCTTGCCCTGAAAGCCAGCCGGGAGGTTTGCTGATCAACTTTGGGAGGACTGTTGATGGTTGTTGAAAAGTTTCGCTGAACAAATCAGCGCAGACCTTCCTTGTTGTACATGCATCTTTTATCTTTGCTATTCATTCAATTTTAAAACCCGAATTCGCTTTGACAAAATCAAAAAGATACGTTGAGACCCCTTTGATGAAGCAGTATTACAGCATCAAAGACAAACACCCGGATGCCATTTTGTTGTTCCGTGTGGGGGATTTTTATGAAACCTTTGGAGAGGATGCCATTAAGGCTGCTGAAATTTTAGGGATTACCCTGACCAAACGAGCCAACGGTGCTGCCAATTTTGTTGAGCTGGCCGGGTTCCCGCATCATGCCTTGGATACTTACCTGCCCAAACTGGTGCGTGCCGGACAGCGCGTGGCAATTTGCGAGCAGTTGGAAGATCCGAAGATGACCAAGAAAATTGTGAAACGCGGAATTACCGAGCTGGTAACGCCCGGAGTTTCTATCAATGATAACATTCTGGAACATCGGGAGAATAACTTTCTGGCTTCGGTTCATTTTGACAAGAAGATGGCAGGGGTGGCTTTCCTGGATATTTCAACCGGAGAATTCCTGACGGCTGAAGGAAGCTTTGAATACATCGATAAGTTGCTGAATTCATTCAAACCCAAAGAAGTGTTGTTTCAGCGGGGGAAAGGCAATGATTTCATTGCTTTGTTTGGTGGAAAATTCTACACCTACACCTTGGATGATTGGGTGTACACGGAAGATGCTGCCACCGATCGACTGTTAAGACATTTCGAAACCAAATCATTGAAAGGCTTTGGAGTGCAGGACCTGCATTATGGGGTGATGGCTTCCGGGGCCATTTTACACTACCTGGATTTAACACAACACACCCAGTTGCAGCATATCAGTTCGCTTTCGCGTATTGAGGAAGATAAATATGTTTGGCTGGATCGCTTTACCATTCGTAACCTGGAACTTTTTGGGGTGATTAATGAAGGAGCCAAAACCTTGGCCCAGGTGCTTGATAAAACAATTTCGCCCATGGGGTCGCGCATGCTGAAGCGGTGGATCGCCCTGCCATTGAAAGAGATTTCCGCCATCAATGACCGGTTGTCGGTGGTGGAATACTTCCTAAAGCATGAACCACAGCAGGAAGCGATTTCCGAGCAAATTCGTCAGATTGGTGACTTGGAACGGATCATATCCAAGGTAGCTGTTGGACGCATCAATCCGCGAGAAGTGGTGCAGTTGCGAGCTGCCTTGCGCGCCATCGATCCAATCAAGGACATGTTGGGACAAGCCGATCAGAATGTGTTGAAACGAATGGCTGAGCAGTTGAATCCGTGTCAAACGATTCGGGAGCGGATGGAACGAGAAATAACCGCTGATCCGCCGGTGCAGCTGCATCGTGGAAGCGTGATTCAGGAAGGGGTTTCGGAAGAGTTGGATGAATTGCGTAAGCTGGCCTTTTCGGGGAAAGATTACCTGGCTCAAATGCAGGAACGTGAATCGAAACGCACAGGCATCCCTTCACTTAAAATAGCGTTCAACAATGTGTTTGGCTATTACATTGAAGTACGCAATACGCATAAAGATAAAGTACCGGAAGAGTGGATTCGCAAGCAAACTTTGGTGAGTGCCGAGCGGTACATTACTGAGGAGCTGAAGGAATACGAAAGTAAAATTCTGGGAGCCGAAGAAAAAATACTGGCACTTGAAGCCCGCTTGTACAATGAGTTGGTTGTGGCTCTGGCTGAATACATTCAGGCGATTCAGCTGAATGCCGGGGTAATCGCTCGTCTGGATTGCCTGTTGTCTTTTGCAAGTTCGGCGAAGGAGTCGGACTACAATCGGCCGGAAGTGAATGACTCGGTAAAAATTGAGATTAAGGAGGGGCGGCATCCGGTCATCGAACAACAACTTCCAATTGGTGAATCCTACATTAGCAACGATGTGATGCTGGATCAGGAAGAACAGCAGGTCATTATCATTACCGGACCCAATATGGCTGGTAAATCGGCTTTGTTGCGCCAAACCGCACTAATTGTGTTGATGGCTCAGATTGGTTCGTTTGTGCCTGCCAAGGCAGCTAAAATTGGCTATGTGGATAAAATCTTTACCAGGGTAGGTGCTTCGGATAATATCTCCTTAGGCGAATCTACTTTTATGGTTGAGATGAATGAAGCCGCCAGCATCTTGAATAATTTATCCGATCGAAGCCTGATTTTGCTGGATGAACTGGGACGGGGGACATCGACTTACGACGGAATATCCATCGCCTGGTCGATTGTTGAATACATTCATGAGCATTCGAAAACCAAGGCCAAAACCCTTTTTGCGACGCACTATCATGAATTGAACGAGATGGAAAAGTCGTTTGGTCGGGTGAAAAACTACAATGTAACCATAAAGGAAGTAGGCAATAAAGTGATCTTTTTGCGGAAGCTGGTGCGCGGTGGAAGTAACCACAGTTTTGGTATTCATGTGGCCAAAATGGCTGGTATGCCACCTTCAGTTGTCAATCGGGCCAATGAGATCCTGGGGCAGCTGGAAGCGGCCAATCGTAAGGATGGATTGGCTAAACCTCTGAATGGCATGGCAGAACACCGCGAAGGCTTCCAAATGAGCTTTTTTCAGCTTGATGATCCGGTGTTAAAACAAATTCGGGATGAGATAAAAAATCTGGATATTAACAATCTTACTCCTATTGAGGCACTTAATAAATTGAATGGGATTAAAAAGATCTCCGGATTGAAGTAGGAGCGTGCAAGAGATGTAGAATTTCTCTGATTTTTTAAATATTATTTTTGGAGAAAGAAAAATTAGCAATATATTTGCATCGCTGTTTTCAAGAGCACGAGAGCAGACGTTCTTTAAAAATAGATGCGAGAGTAGCTCAGTTGGTAGAGCACGACCTTGCCAAGGTCGGGGTCGCGGGTTCGAATCCCGTCTCCCGCTCCATTCTTAAAAGTAAGTTTGGAGAAATCTTAAATTGACTTTTAAAGGATGCCCGGATGGTGGAATTGGTAGACACGTTGGACTTAAAATCCAATGACCATTGCGGTCGTGCGGGTTCAAGTCCCGCTTCGGGTACACTTAGTACTTTGTAAGTATTGTTGCGAGAATAGCTCAGTTGGTAGAGCACGACCTTGCCAAGGTCGGGGTCGCGAGTTCGAGTCTCGTTTCTCGCTCATCAGAAAAGCACTTCATGAAAATGAGGTGCTTTTTTATTTTCAGAATGATTCGTTCGGATCAGTAAAAATTCAATCCTGCTTTTTTTAATGTATGGTCTTTTGCGCTGAATTCAATTTGGCGTGGATGACTTCTGTTTGTTGTTTCCCTGCTGAGGCAATGGCGATGGCTTGCTGGGGGCAAAAGGGCTACTCCTCGGGCTTTGATTTGAAATCAGGACATGGGTGTCGGATTGGTTGCTGAAGGCCTGGAAAAGGCTTGCAAATCCTTTGTTTAAGCATTGGGCTGTTTGTCGACGACAAGCCGTTGTCTTTTTCGCGGAATTGAAATGCAAAGGTGTTGGTTGGGATGAAGGAGTTGTTGGTAAAATCCAAAATCTTCAGGAAATATTCTGAATTTTAAGAAGAGGTGGGCTTAAAAACAAAAAGCCTTTGAGTCGGAACTCAAAGGCTTTGCTGCAATCTTGGTGGTGCCACCTGGAATCGAACCAGGGACACACGGATTTTCAGTCCGTTGCTCTACCAACTGAGCTATGGCACCGTTGATTTTGCGGTGGCAAATATAGTGCAAAATATTTAACTACAAAACATTTTTTACGACTTCCTGTAAATAGTCTGCGAAGATTAGTTGGAGGCAATGGTTAATTGCCGGCAGCCCTGATGGTTACTGCTTGACAGCTTTTTCCGGATCAATTTTAAAATGGAGATTTCTTATTTGGAGCTCCGCTTTTCGGGCGATCTTGGCAGTGGGCTTAAAAACAAAAAACCTTTGAGTCAGAACTCAAAGGTTTTTGTTGCTATTTTGGTGGTGCCACCTGGAATCGAACCAGGGACACACGGATTTTCAGTCCGTTGCTCTACCAACTGAGCTATGGCACCGTTGTCTTTAGCGATGGCAAATATACGCTGAAATATTTAACTTCAAAACATTTTTTAGGGGTCTGTGAATAAAAAATTCCGGCTTTTTGCAGAACCTTTTCTTTTCCATGGATTTATAAGTTGAAATATCATTAACGTTTTCTACTTTTGCAGTCCAATTTAAGAGAACGTGAAAATCAATACACATATATTAAGCAATGGTATCCGGTTAATTCACCAGCAAGTGGAGTCGCCGGCAGCCCATTTCGGAATTATTATAAACACCGGATCAAGAGATGAATCTCCAGAAGAACAAGGAATTGCTCACTTTATTGAGCATGTTATCTTCAAAGGAACCAAAAAACGCAAGGCCTATCATATTATCAGCCGAATTGAAGATGTAGGTGGCGAGATTAATGCTTACACTTCCAAAGAAGAAACGGCTGTTTATGCCTCTTTTCTGAATGCCTATTATGACCGGAACATGGAGTTGATTAGTGATATATTGATTAACAGTACTTTCCCGGTAAAAGAGTTGGAGCGGGAAAAGGAAGTGGTTCTGGAAGAGATCAATTCGTATAAAGACAGCCCTTCGGAATTGATCTTTGATGATTTTGATGAGCTGATGTTTGATGGGCATCCCATCGCACGCAACATTCTAGGTACTCCGGAACATGTTCGATCCTTTACACGGGATGATATTTTTCGGTTTTTGCAGAATAACTACCATACAGACCAGATGGTGCTTAGCTCAGTGGGAAACATTTCGTTTGCCAAAATATTAAGCCTGGCCGAAAAGTATTTTGCCCCAATTCCAACGCGGCTGCGAACAACCAATCGCCTGCCTTTTAAGCATTATACGCCAGGTACACGACATGTTAAGCGCGATACTTTTCAAACACACTGTGTAATTGGAAATCTTGCTTACAGTGCGCAGGACAAAAAGCGCATGGGCATGGTGCTGCTCAACAATATTTTGGGAGGACAGTCCATGAACTCCCGCTTGAACCTGGCTTTGCGAGAACGCAACGGGATGGCTTATAATGTGGAGTCGGGCTATACTGCTTATTCCGACACCGGTCAGTTTAATGTTTATTTCGGAACTGAACACGACAACCTGGATCGGGCCCTGAACTTGGTGAATAAAGAGTTTCGTCTGCTTAAAAACAAGCCGCTGGGCATTTTGCAACTAAGCAAGGCCAAAAAACAGTTGATTGGTCAGATTGCTTTGTCGAGTGAAAATCGTGACGACCTGATGCTTACGTTGGGCAAAAGTTTTTTGCTTTACAATAAGGTCGATAGTTTGCCCCGGATTTACCAAAAAATTGAAGCAATTACCAGCAGCCAGCTGATGGAAATTGCCAATGAGATTTTTGATGAGCGGCAATTGAGCATTTTAACGTACGAATAATGGAACAAACAAACGAACTGGAGAAATATATCCTGGAGCATATTGATGAGGAAGATGCGGTACTACAGGAGTTGGAACGCGAAACTTTTTTGAAGGTGCTTCGCCCGCGTATGCTTTCGGGGCATGCCCAAGGAACCATTTTAACGATGATCAGTCAGATGGTTCTGCCCAATCGGATTCTTGAAATTGGCACCTATACCGGGTATTCGGCTATTTGTCTGGCAAAGGGCTTGGCCGAAGGTGGCCTGTTGCACACCATTGAGATAAATGATGAGCTTGAAACAATGGCTCGGACCTATTTTGAAAAAGCGGGTATTCAGGATCAGGTTTGTCAGCATATTGGCGATGCCTGTGCAATAATTCCACAGCTGGACGAGCAGTTTGAGCTGGTCTTTATTGACGGTGATAAGCGGGAATATGGCAGTTATTTTGACCTGGTGATTGACCGGGTGCCCTCAGGCGGAATTTTGATTGCTGATAACATTTTGTGGAGCGGCAAAGTGGTTGAAGCGGTAGATGAAAAGGATGAGCAAACGCTGGGAATTTTAGCCTTCAACCAAAAAATTAAAGATGATCCTCGGGTAAGTCAAACCATCCTGCCTTTTCGCGATGGGCTGATGCTGATTCGCAAAAAATAGAGCAAGCGGACTGTTAGCTCCTTGCTCTATTTTTTGTGGGTGTTTTGTATCCGAAGAGGCTCCGCGCCTACGATAAGGCCCGGATTCCCTGAATGAAATTCTTTTTGGCTTTGGCCGATTTAACATTGGCTCCGGGGCCGCTGATACAGCCTCCTTCGCAAGCCATCACTTCGTAAAACTGGGCCGAGTTTTTTCCTTTTTCCAGCATTTTGATTTGACGCATAGCAGCCTTGTCAATGCCATCAATTTGCTCAAATGTGAAATTTTCTGCTTTTTTCTCCGCCAATACAGCATTCAGCACACCTCCACTTCGGGCAAACCCGCGCGACTCAACGGTATATTTCTCCAGAGGGACAGCCTCCATTTTTTCAGGCTCAATGCCCATTCCTTCCATGATGGCATCCAGTTCCTCAAAGCTCAAAACAAAATCGACTGAGCCCAAATCACGAGCTTCTTTTCGTTTGGCCACACAGGGCCCAACAAAGACAAGTTCTGCATCGGGATATTTTTCGCGCAGTTCTTCGGCGGTGTAGGCCATTGGCGATGGGGTGTGCGATACATTGGGCTGTAGCCCGGGGGCATGCTTGCGTACAGCTTCAACATACGAAGGGCAGCAGGAAGTGGTCATAAACGGTGCATTCTGCTCCAGTTTTTCCTTCAGTTCTTCGGCTTCGTGGCGGGCTGTTTTTTCAGCTCCACGAGCGACTTCAACCACTTCGGCAAAACCAATTTCCTTGATGGCGGCCAGCACTTTCCCGGGAGCTTCCTGGTATTGGGCTAAAATGGCCGGGGCAATCATGGCAATGACTTGCTTTTTTTGTTCAATATTTTTGAGAACATCTACCATGGCCGACAATTCGAAAATGGCTCCAAAAGGACAGGCCGTGATGCATTTCCCACAGTAGATGCATTTATCTTCATCGATCTTTTCAATTCCTTGCTCGTTCTTGCTGATGGCGCCCACGGGGCAGGCTTCCTCGCATGGAATGGGAATGTAAACAATGGCGTGGTAGGGACAGGCCTTTTGGCATAATCCACAGTTAATGCAGTCTTCCGCCTTAATCTCAGTTTGCCCTGAAGGGGTAAAGCGGATGGCATTTTTCGGGCAGTTCATCACGCACGGGCTGGCAACACAGCCACGACACAGGTTGGTCACCACATAGTTGGCTTGCACGCAAGAGGTACAGGCTTCGTCAACAACGGTTAAAATAGCGTTGGATAAACTGTCGCGTTGAAGGGCCTTTTCCGCATAGCTGTGCAAGGGCACCAGTTCGATATCGGCCTCAGGAACTTCAAACCCCAGTAGCGGAAGCATTTTGTAACGGGTAATGGCTCGTTCCTTGTAAATGCAGCAACGGCCACGGGCTTCTCGGTTTTTGGGATACAGCTCAACGGGCAAGCTGTCAATTTGGGTGCTTAGGTTACCTTCCTGAAATAGTCTGACCAGTCTGGCTATCAGCTCGTGCCGAATGATCATCACATTGTTTAGATATGCCATTTGTTGCCTTGTTTTTTCTGGCGGCAAATGTACGTATTTTTTATGCTGAATAACATGAAAAGCAATTATATATCCTCATTTAAAACGAAATTAACACAGTGTCAATATAGTGCTTGATTTTGGTTTGTCACGGGTAGGTTTTGACCCTGAGTTTGCCTGAGAATTTTAGACGCTTGTACTTGCTGGCGTTTTATATTCTTGAGGCTATTCAAAACAGTTCTTCTCTGCTTTTGGGACTGAAAAAATTGATCAGTAAGCAGGGGCCTGACTTTTTTTATTTTTACCTACTTTTATGCGATCAGAAGTCATTGATAGAAAACAATTTTTTCTGCAATTCTGAGAATTGTATTTTGTTGGAGGATGATTTTTTCTCTTTGATATCTTATTCCTTGTTGGCTAATGGTTTGTCATCTAAATAAAATGGACATTGATAGCTCGAAGAATTGGTTGACGTTTCTTGAGGGAGACCGAGATGCTTTAGGAAGACTTTTCCGGTTGTATTTTTCGGATTTGCTTGCTTATGGTATGAAGTTTATTCCATCGGATGATTCGGTAAAAGACCACATTCAGAATTTATTTGTGCGACTTTGGGAGAAGCGCACTCAACTCCGGCCGGTAGGAAATGTAAAGGTGTATTTGCTGATTAGTTTGAAGCATGATCTATTGCAAAGTTTGAAGGCGGAGCAACCGAAGAAGAAGCTGGAAGAGATAATGGATGCTGGATGGTTTGAAATTTCAGTTGAGGATTTCATGGTTGAAAGAGAACAGGAAGCAGAACTATCTCAAAAGGTTGTATCTTGTTTGGAACAACTCACTTCACGCCAGCGTGAGGTTATTTACTTGCGTTTCTATCACAATTTCGATTTTCCCAATATTGCTGAAATCATGGAGATGAATATTCAGTCTGTCCGGAATTTACTGTTTAGAACTCTGGAGAAAATACGAAAAGAGGTGGGAGAATCGGATATTCATCAGCCTGGAAATATCGAATTGATTCTATTAAGTTTATTTGGACATTCTTCTTGCTCTGTTTTTTGAACGTGCTTTCTTTCTTTTCGATTTTTCCTTTCGTGAACTTTTTTTGAAATAAAATAAAATTAGGTGAGTATAAAGTTTTGATTTTGCCATCCTTTAAATAGAAGCTCAAAAAGGATGAAGCAAAATAAACAAAATATTTACGAGAAATTAATTGCTGATCAGCGATTTGTTGCTTGGGTATTGAAAACGGGTGAGGAGGACAACAGCTATTGGGAACAATGGGAGGAAGAGCATCCGGAATACTTGCCTGTATTTAAAGAAGCTTGTGAAACCGTGCGGATGTTTCGTTTTGCAAAGGTAAATCCTTCTCCAGTCGAAATTGATCGGCAATGGGAGCAGGCTGAACAAAGAATGCAGACTGAAACAAAAAGGCTAATAACTCCAGTTGTTTTGGGATGGTATCAGCGAGTTGCTGCCATTTTGATTTTGCCTATAACCATCGCTGCCCTTTGGTTTTTCTACAACCAACTGCAATTAGAAGCTGATTTCAAGCGCGTGGCGAATTATCACCAGGAACACCAGGTTCAGGTTGAAGCGCCACTTGGAGGCCAGTTGGTTGCCGAATTGCCGGACGGTTCCAAAGCCTGGTTGAATTCGGGTTCTACCTTGAATTATCCGGCAGTTTTTTCCCGGGAAAAACGGGAAGTGGAAATGTCTGGTGAGATTTACTTTCAGGTTGCTAAAGGGGAAGAACCATTTTTTGTGAAAAACCTAGGACCTACCATTCAGGTTCATGGAACCGAATTCAATGTCCATGCTTACGAAAATGAAGAAAATGTAACCGTTGCTTTGGCTGAAGGAAAAATCTCGTTAAACAGCAACGGTCAGCAGCTGGAAGTGATTCCGGGAGAGGTGGTCACATTTAACCGCGCCAGTGAACAGCTGGATAAGCAAAAGGACGACATTTACCCCTATACCTGTTGGCGTGAAGGAAGATACATTTTTCGAAATGCATCTCTAGGCTCCGTTTTACGAACCTTGGAACGACGGTATAATGTGTCGATTGAACTTCGGGATGGAGAGGAACTGAGTCACACGAAATACAATGCAACGATAAGTGGAGAACCCTTGGAGCAAATTCTGGAACTATTGACATTTACGGCTCCATTGGATTATAAATACAAGAGAGCCAAGATACTTGAAGATGGTAGCTTTTCGAAAGCAGAAGTTATACTCTGGAAAAATAAATAGCCAAATGATGTCACCGAAAAAATAAAATGCCTATGAAAAAAACAAGGATGCGAAAGTGCTGCGAACACTTCCGCATCTGATTCTTAGTGTTTAATTAGCTTGTATAAATTACTAATCAGTACAAATTTATGAAAAAAAAGAACATGCTACAGCCGGCATTCGGACCCGGTATGCATAAGATCCTTAGAATTATGAAATTAACCATTTTTTTAACCTTGATTTGTGTTATTCAGGTATTTGCCGAAAAAGGATATTCACAAACCACTAGTCTAACGGTTGAGCTAAAGAATGAAACCATTGAGAATGTCCTGCTAAGCATCGAGGAGCAGAGTCGTTTTGTGTTTTTGTACAATAAAGACATGATTGATGTAAGGCGTAAAGTGGATGTCCGCTTTGTAAAAGCAGATGTTAAAGAAGTATTAGAATCCATTTTTGAAGGTACTGGCGTTGACTATCGCATTATCGACAATCAAATTGCGTTAAGTCCAGGGTACGAAGGTCAGGCTCCAACGATTACGGTAAAGGGAAAAGTTACTTCTCCTGATGGTGAATTTCTCCCTGGGGTGGCAATTATTGTAAAAGGAACCTCACAGGGCACAGTAACTGATATAGATGGTGCATACTCCTTGACTGATGTTCCTGCTAATGCAACGTTGGTCTTTTCATTTGTAGGGATGAGGGCCCAGGAAGTGGCCGTGAATCAGAAAAGTCAAATCGATGTTGTTTTAGAAGAAGAAACCATTGGAATTGACGAAGTTGTAGCGGTTGGGTATGGCGTGCAAAAGAAGGTGAATTTAACCGGAGCTATTACAGCTGTAAAAATGGATGAGCTAAGTAACATTTCTACAACCAATGTTTCGAATACCTTGGCCGGACGTGCTCCTGGAGTAAATATTACCGGAAACTCAGGCTTAATGGGGGCTACATCAGATATCCGGATTCGTGGGGGGTTTGGAGAGCCTCTTTTTGTGATTGATGGAATTGTTCGGGATAAAGAAGCTTTTGATGCCCTTGAAGTGAATGAAATAGATCAACTGAGCTTTTTGAAAGATGCAGCAACTGCTTCTATTTACGGTTCTCAGGCTGGTAATGGAGTTGTGCTGGTGGTGACTAAAACTGGAACAAAGCAAGAACCTGAGTTCAACTATCAAGGTTCATATACTTTTATGACTCCGACTCAAGAACTCTTTGCAGATAAAACAACAGCGATTGATGAATTGATTTATCAAAACCGTGTTGCAGAATTTCAGGGATTGGATCTTCCTAATGGAGAAAAAGAGTTCGAATATTTTAAAGATAAGAACTACAATGTAAATGATTATATCTGGCAAACTCCCTGGAATCAAAAACATTCTATGAGTGTGTCAGGCGGAAGCGAAAAGGTGACTTACTATGCATTGGGAAGTTATATTGGAGAAACAGGATCGTATAAAAACCTGGAGAATGACAAGTTCAATTTACGTTCAAACGTGACTGCACATATCACGAATAGAATTAAAATGAACCTAAACTTGTCTGCCAACCTACAAAAACAAAACCGGTTTTATTGGCCTTTCTCCGGAGATGATGAACAAACCATCGGTGACCTTTATCGCTGTACTTTTAACTGGCCCAAAACCTATCCGTTCTACCTATACGAGGATGGAACACCTGCAAACGAAGTAACGAATTTCCCTGTTCAAACTCCTATGGGAAGCTGGCAGGCCTGGAACGTAATCGATCAGGTAATCGGAGATCGATACATCAAGACCCGGAAACGAGAGGTAAATGCCATTTTGTCTTTCGATATTGATTTAGGCAATTTTATTCCCGGACTTAGCACTAAGTTTGTTGGAAACTACATCAGTAATGATTATATGCGGAAAAAGTACCTAACTTATCAGCATAACTATGTTTGGGCTGCGGCCAATCCCGACGACAACCGATTCGTTCCTGCTGTTCCAGATCCAAACAAGATGAATACCTTTACTTTTTCTCAAAATCAGGAATTCTTGAGCTACAATGTTCGTACGTTATGGAGTGAGCAATTGAACTGGTTTTTGAACTACGATAATTCATTTGGAAAGCATGACATTGCTGCTACTGTAGTATGGGAGCAAGCCGCAAACGGAGGCGAATATGTGTATGCAAAAGGAGAAGATCCGCTAACGAATTACGACCAGATGTTTGTGTATTCAACCGATGCCGAAAGGAGATGGGGATCGGCGAGTGAGGTAACAGGTGGTCGTCTCTCTTGGATCGGAAGATTTAATTATACTTATGCTCAGAAATATATTGGTGAGTTCTCATTCCGGTATGATGGTAATACGCTCTTTCCAAAAGGGAAAAGGTGGGGATTCTTTCCCTCAGTATCAGCAGCATGGCGAATTAGTGAGGAAGGCTTTATGCAAGATTATTCAGGATGGTTAGACAATCTGAAGATTCGGGCATCTTATGGAACTACAGGTAATGACTTGAATGTAGCGAATAATGAAATTTTGCCGTTTTCGTACATGCCTGTTTTTCAGTCAGGAAACTCTTATGTATGGGGTGATAATCTAAACCTGGGAATTGAACCGGGGGCGACTCCCAATCCATTTCTGACTTGGGCAACTTCTACCACTTATAATGTGGGAGTTGATATTACGGTGTTTGATAACAGATTGTCAGGATCTATCGAAGGATTTTACAAAGAAGAGGAAGATATTCTGGGCTCACGTATTGTAACAATTCCTGATACTTATGGACAAGAGCTGGCTCCTGAAAACTATGCCGCAAGATCATGGCGTGGCTTGGAGTTCAATGCTATGTGGAGAGACAAAGCATTTGATGATAAATTAGATTATTCGGTTTATGGAAATGTTGGTTTTTCAAAAGACCAATGGGATGTTTTGGATCAAACGGCATTGTATTCGCCAGGAGGCAATCTTGAAGAATTTTCTGCTATTGGCAGTCCGCTTAATCGTTTGACTGGTTATAAGACAATTGGAATTATTCGCACACAAGAACAATTGGATGAGCTTTTAGCTAAAGGTTTTACCCAGTGGGGACGTGATCCTTACCTGGGAGGATTGTATTTTGAAGATGTAAGAGGAGATGGTTATACCTCTGGTCCTGACGGTAAAATTGATGGTAACGACATTCAGCTACTTTCAGAGAATGGGGCTCCGCGAATTAATTATGGATTTGGAGGCAGCGTTACCTGGAAAGGTTTTACTGTGGACATGCACTTTCAGGGAGTAGGAATGTACGACCGGATGATCAGCAACCTTGGAACCAACTATGGTGGTATTCGTCAGTACGGAGGTACAGTAAGACCATATTACCCAATTTGGGCTGATGATGTTTGGACTCCGGATAACCCCGATACAGATTATCCGCGTGTAGTTGGTAAAAACTGGTACGAATCAGGAACTGGCAACCAGTCTTTCTGGATCAGAAACGGAGCTTATTTACGATTGAAAAACTTGAATGTTGGTTATGCAATTCCTCAGGAATGGTTGACTGGCTTGCGAATTAGCTCAGCACAAGTGTTCTTTAATGGTACCAATTTGTTTGTTCTTTCTCCAATGACAGAGTTCCACGATCCGGAACAGGATTGTTATGACTCTTATCCATTGATGAAATCATTTACTTTCGGTATTGATATTAAGTTTTAAAACAGACACAATGATGAAAAAGAATAAATATTTACTATTTAGCATCCTGGCGTTTTTTATGTTCTATAGTTGTGACACGCTGGATATTGAAAACATATACGACTACAATGCCGACTTGGTATGGGATGATGAATCGTTGGTGGAAGCATATATGGCAAACGTATATGCTGAGGTCATGGGAAATTGGTCAGCTACATTGGATCAAAAAACACAACAGCTGTCAGGTATCCATTTTTACCTCGACAGGGTTACGATCACCAATACCCAATATAAAGAATGGAATTATGAAACCATTCGTTTAATCAACGAGGCTATCGTAAATGTAGATGCAGGAACTTTGGATCAGGAAGTAAAAGATTACATAATTGGACAGGCAAAGTTTTTACGTGCATACGTTTATTTTAATATGGTAAGGTATCACGGAGGTGTTCCTTATATTACGGTTCCCCAGGATAAAGATACCGATGATCTCTATGTTAAAAGAAATTCAACCGCAGAATGCTTTGATTTTATTATCAAAGATCTGGATGAGGCAATTAGTTTGTTGCCGGAACAAATTTCCAAATCGTCAACAGAATTCGGGAAAATAGATGGTTGCTTTGCCATTGCTTTTAAAGCAAAAGTATTGCTTTACAAAGCTTCTCCTCAATTTAATCCCTCCAATCCATGGGATAACAACTACTGGAAAGAGGCCCACACGGCAAACGAAACAGCTTATACGAAACTGAAAAGCTTAGGCTATGCTTTAACTCCTCAATATGAAGATATCTTCTTGGTAGAAAAAGGACCTGAGGTTGTTTTTTCAGTTATAAATACTTACCCAAACAAAACGGCCAACTGGGACTATGGTGTTCGTCCGGGGTCTGAAAGCCGTGGTCCGGCTTCGGCTTGTCCAACGTGGGAGTTTATCAAGGAGTTTCCAATGAAAGATGGAAAACTGTATGAAGATCCAACAGGAAAGTATTATAAAACTGATGAAGAATTTTTGCAAAGCTACTGGGAGAATCGTGATCCTCGATTTAATAAATCGATTGTTTGGAATGGTTCCGCTTATGAAGTTTCAAACAAATCAGGAAACCGTCAGTATACAGCACTTGGAATTGCTGATGTTTTGGATGACTTCGGAGTAAACCCAGTTGCAAATATCAATTCAACCAATCTGGATCGTTATAGCGGATTCTTTGTGCGCAAAGCTAGTGATTTGTCGCTGCTGCAGTCAGAGGTTCAACAGTATGACATTGACTTTATCGTTATGCGTTTTGCAGAAGTGATGCTGAACTATGCAGAGACAGCGAATGAGACAGGCAAGCAGGATGTTGCTCTTGCTATTTTGAAAGAAATCCGTGAAAGAGCTGGCATTGAGGCTGGTGATGATGGCAATTACGGTATTACAGCAACAACAAGGGAACAGATTCGGGAGGCAATAGTTGCCGAACGAAACATTGAGTTTTGTTTTGAAGATATGCGTTTCTGGAACTTGCGTCGCTTAAGAATGCTTGATGTATTGGATGGAACCACTAAGCATGGTGTTGAAGCAATTGCAATTAATGCGGACGGATCTGAAATGCCAATTGCAACGGCAAAAGAAAAGGCAGCCAACAATGAGCTTACAGAGGAAAACTTCAAATACAGCACCTTGCAGATTCCTTTTACAGGAGTAAAAGTGAATTCTTTGCCTGAGAAGTATTATTTTTTCCCAATTCAACAGGAGGTTATTGATTTAAACAGCAACATTGAACAGAATGTTGATTGGGGTGGAACATTTGATCCTACGCTTTAAGTATTTTGAATGCAGAAAAGCAAATGATCTAAAATAACCGCTACAGGTTCATTTGATTAAGGCATAAATTGTTTAAAACCGATTGAAGAATTTTCTTCAATCGGTTTTTTTTATTGGGTTTAACTGAAAGATGATTTTACTTATGTCGTGCAATTTCTTTTTTTATGCTCAAACCGGGCAAGAAAACATAAACAGAATCGGTTTCGGGTAGACAATCGCCGATGGTTACTTATATTTGTATTCTTGCAAAAGCATTAAAAAGCGATTGTCAAGCGTTTAATTTTAACTTTAAAGTTGACCCAGATACCGGCCAGTTATGAATAGAGAATCCAAAGGCGAGAAGCAAACGAATGAGCAGCATGCCCGATTAAGTCTTGAACAGAAGTTGCGTTTGAGTGCAATTGGTCAGGCTATTGTGAAGCAGATTGAGCAAAAGTCAAAGCTGTCTTCCTTATTGAAAAGCATGGCCAATGAGATTGTCAAAGGAGCGTCGCCGGAGGTAATTTCGGTTTCCATCACCTATGACAATCAGGAATACCTCAGTCGGGGGTTTAAGCATTCCACCATGGTGCTGCGCAGTTTGATTGAAACCTCGGAACTGCCGGAGGGGATCATTGAGATTTTTTTCAATACGGACTTAATTCAATCGGAGAATTTTGATGCGTACCTGGCTGTAAAGGAACAATTGCCCTACTGGCGCACAATCATTGGAGGGGCCATTGCCAATATTCGGCTTGAGGAGCTGAATCGCCTTCACAACGAACGACAAAAGGAACTGAGCGGGATTGATAAGGCTACGGAGATTTTAGCCAATAGCAATTCGCTGGGCACCGCGCTGTTGGCGCTTTGCGAATATCTCCCCAGCGCGTGTCAGCACCCCCAATATGCGCGGGCCCGAATTGTTTATGCGGATCAGGTGTATACGAGCCCCCGGTTTAAAGCAAGCCAGTGGCGCATCAGCCAGACGTTTGAAACGGCTGACAACAAACAAGGCACCATTGAGTTGTTCTATGTTCGAAAACTGGCTGGGGCGGAAGGGAATCCCTTTCTTCCCGAAGAAGAACGCTTCTTGAAAAGCTTAAGTTCCCTGGTGTCGGGAGCGATTAGCAAATATGCCTTAGCTGCGCTGCTGGTTGAAAACCGGGAACGGTTGAAGGAATTGAAGGGCATCAACAAAACGGCTGAAATTTTGAAGCGAAACCGCAAGCTGGAGGATAGTTTGTCTCAAATTTGTGCCTTGCTGCCGGCTTCGTTTCAGTATCCTGAATCGACTGTAGTTCGAATTGAATACAGAGGGAAAAGCTATGAAAGTCTGGGGTTCAAGGAAACTCCCTGGAAAATCAAGCAGTTTTTTCAGACCGACACGAGTAAAAAGGGAAGCATTGAGGTTTTTTACACCCAAAAGTTTCCGGATTTGGATGAAGGCCCGTTTTTAAAGGAAGAACGCGAATTGCTGAACAACCTGGCAGAGTTGATTGCGGGAAGAGCCGTGAAAAATATGCTCAACCGGTTACAGCAAACAAATACCGAACGGTTAAAAGAGCTTCATGCCATTAACCAGACCTCGAAGATTTTTGAAGAAAGCAACAGTGTTTATGAAACGCTGCAGCGCATTTGCAATATTTTACCCCAGTCGTGGCAGTATCCCAAATACGCGGCTTGCCGGATCCGGTTTGAGCGCGACGAATACATCAGCCCAAACTTTGAAGAAACTCCTTGGGTACAGATGGATCAACTGCAAACCGTTGATAACAAAAAGGGAAGTATTGAAATTTTTTATCTGAAAGCCTTTCCTGAGGCTGATGAAGGCCCTTTTTTACGTGAAGAACGAAACCTGATTCGAAACATTTGCCAGATGGTAAATGGCTACCTGAATAGTTACAAAGGATTTGAGATAATCAGCAGTAAGGGCGTGGTGATTACCAATCCGCACCGGTCCGAGGAATTCCGGAAATCGTTGGTGCGCAATAAGAAACCGCTTCAGCTGTACTTCAACCAACAGTCGCTCGAGAAGTATGTGTATCTGGATATGATGAAGTACAAGGTGAAGCACATTCTGTTTGTGTCTACCTTGTATGATGCCTTTATGCTGGAAAGTGAGGACTCCTTTTTTGAGAAGTTCCTGGGCGAAATTTATCAGTACAGCCTTTTTTCGCTTCCCCGCATTACTGGGGTTTCTTCGGCCGAAGAAGCGCTTGAATTGCTGGAAACCACCAATTTCGATTTGGTGATTCTGATGGCCGGTCTTGACCGGAAAGCACCCATTGAACTGAGCGAACAGATTCGCGAACAGCATAAAACAATACCGATTTACCTGTTGGTGAATAAAAAAAGTGATCTGAATTATTTTGAAAAGCTGCTTCCCACTATTGGGTCGGTCGATCAGCTGTTTGTGTGGAATGGCGATTCGCTCATCTTGTTTGCCATTGTTAAATCGATTGAGGACCGGGTGAATGTGGAAAATGATACCCGCGTGGGCTTGGTTCGCGTGATCCTGGTCATTGAAGACTCACCACTTTACTATTCGAAATACTTACAATTTTTATACTCTATTATTTTTGATCAGGTACAGCAAATTCTGCCTGAAGTGGAGAAAAATGAGCTGGACAAAATCGGACGTATGCGTTCGCGACCAAAAGTTTTGTTGGCTAAGAATTACGAAGAAGCCACCGCGATTTTCAATAAGTACAAAGACTTTATTCTGTGTGTGATTAGTGACATGGAGTTTGAACGCGGCGGAAAAATTGATAAAAAAGCCGGAGTTGACTTCATTCAATATGCCAAGTCCAACATTCACAAGCTTCCGGTTATTTTACAATCGTCGGAAGTGAGTAACCGAAGGTATGCGAAAAAGTTGGATGTGAGTTTCCTGGATAAAAACTCCGAAACCTTATTGCAGGACTTGAAGCACTTTTTGAAAAATTACCTGGGGTTTGGCAATTTTGTTTTTCTCAATGCAAAAGACGAAAAGATTGCTGTTGCCCGCTCACTGCGCGAGTTTGAAACCATGCTTCAGAAAATCCCGGATGAGTCCTTCTACTTACATGCCCTGGAGAATAACTTTTCGCTGTGGCTGATGGCTCGTGGTGAAATTCAGCTAGCGAAAACCCTGAACCCGGTTCCGGTGAATTCCATGGAACACATCGATGAATCGCGTAAGTTTTTCCTGGAAACCATTACCCGCTACAAGGAAGAGAAAAAGAAAGGCCGCATCATGGGATTTGATGAGACGGCCACGCTTGATGAACGCAATATTGTTTCGTTTTGCAGTGGGTCACTTGGAGGGAAAGGACGTGGTCTGGCTTTCATCAATGTGTTGATTTACAATT
Organism: Sunxiuqinia rutila; assembly: GCF_050589705.1. NCBI lineage: Bacteria > Pseudomonadati > Bacteroidota > Bacteroidia > Marinilabiliales > Prolixibacteraceae > Sunxiuqinia > Sunxiuqinia rutila. Next base: position 12,345 of record NZ_JBNGOT010000019.1, on the reverse strand, counting down.
ACGATTTCTCTGCTTTGGCTTCGCAAATCAATATTTCAACACCCATTACCGTAATTATCGGAACGACCGAGTTTCAGAATTTTATTAGTCGGAACAACCTGAGGTCAGTCATTTCAGACCCTGATATCAGCTACGAAGAGTTGCGAAAGCACTTTTATGAGGCAAACCTGTCGAGCTCGCTGATGCGTAAGTTGAAAATCTATGTCAACCAAATTGATAAGCCGGTAGCTGTTCGTTCCAGCAGTACCTCTGAAGATTCGATTACTCATCCTTTCTCCGGAGTATTCGACACTTATATTATTCCGAATAGCAAGCAAAATAAGCGCAAGGTGGCCGAGCATTTGGCCAACGCCATCAAAATGGTTTATGCGTCGATTTATTCGGATGGAGCCCGAACTTACTTTGAGGCCATTCAGCACCGGGTGGAAGACGAGCAGATGGCTATTGTGCTGCAGGAAGTTGTTGGCGATTTCCATGGTGATCACTACTATCCTCATATCAGTGGTGTAGCCCAGTCTTTCAACTATTACCCGGTGGCCGACATGAAGCCTGAAGAAGGCTTTGCCGTAGCGGCTATTGGTCTGGGGACTTACGTGGTTAATGGCTGGAAATCGTACCGCTTTTCACCGGTTTACCCCAAGGTGTCGGTCTACAGCATTAAAGATTTGCTGAATAGCACGCAGGTGAAGTTTTATGCATTGAATTGTTCGAACCTGGATCTTGATTTGCTGAATAGAGGCGAATTGGCTGCGCTGGACCTGCTTGACATTGAAGAAGCTGAAAAACACGGCACCTTGAAACATTGTGTGTCGGTTTACAATCCGGATAACGATACGGTTGAGCCGGGGCTGGATACTTATGGCCCGCGTGTGGTCAACTTTGCCAATATTCTGCAGTACGAGTACATTCCGCTGGCCAAAACAATTGATGCTATTTTGCATGCGGTGGAAGAAGCCTTTGGTTCGCCGGTTGAGATTGAATATGCCGTTGATCTGACTCCCGGAAAACATGGACGGCCAACCTTTTACCTCTTGCAAATTAAACCGTTGCTGGCCAGTATCGAATCGCATAACTTCGATTTCAACGCTGTTGAACCGGAGAAAATGCTTTTGCGTTCGGGCATGAGCCTAGGAAATGGCGAAATCAATAAAATTACAGATGTGATTTTTGTGTCGCCTGAAAAATTCAGCAAGCTGAAAACAGTGGAAATGGCTGCTGAAATTGAAGCTCTGAATAACCAAATGGTGAAGGAGAAACGGAAGTATATTCTGATTGGTCCCGGAAGGTGGGGCACGCGCGATCAGTTTCTGGGAATTCCGGTTAACTGGGCACAAATTTCCAATGCCAAAGTGATTGTGGAAACCAGTCTTGAGAACTTCCCGCTTGACTCTTCGCTCGGCTCGCATTTCTTCCACAATGTCACCTCGATGAACATCGGGTACTTCTCGGTCATTCACAATTCATCTACCGACATTATTCGGTGGGATGAGCTTCAAAAGCAACAGTTGATTGCAGAATCAACTTATTTTAAACATGTACGTTTTAGCAGCCCGTTGCGGGTTATTATGAATGGAAAAACAAAAACAGCAGCGATTATTAAAACATGATTAACATAGGAATTTACGATGAGCATCATCTGATGGGGCAGGGGTTGAAGCTGCTATTGGATCAGGTGGATGATTTTGATGTTTTGTTTTGTGCCGACGGTAAGGAACAATTGATGAACCTGGTGCAAAATAAAAGTTTGAATATTTTGGTGTTAACCATTCACGATACCAGCGTTCGTACCATGAACCTGATTGTCCGTCTGTCCTTGTTGAACCCAAAAGCCAGGCTGCTGATTTTGGCTTTTGACAACAGTGAGGATATGATTGTGAAAATTGTCAAATCGAAAGCCAAAGGCATTTTGGGACGTGATGCTTCGCAAAAGGAACTTATTGAAGCCATTCGCACTTTACGCAATGGCTTTGATTATTTCAACCGCTCCATCAATCAAATGGTGCTCAATCAGTACATCGACAAGTTGGAGGCACCCGAGGAGAAGACCGAAGGCCTAAACAGCCTGAGTGAACGTCAAATTGAAGTCCTGAAACTTTGGGGGCGAAGTTACTCCAACCAGGAGATTGCCGATGAACTATGCATTAGCGTGCGGACGGTTGATGCGCACAAAAACCACATCATGCAAAAGCTACAGCTTAAAAGCACCGTTGAGCTGGTCAAATTCTCCATCAAGAACAACATCATCGAAATTTAAGCCAAACTCTTGCTGAAAAACAGGAGCTTGAACAGGGCTTTAGGTAAAATACCTAATCTGAATTCAAAATTCTTTGAATAATCCTTCCTGTGTTACTTTTGTAGCAGGCATTTCGCTGTACGCTGTCAAACTGCTACAAATAATCTAAGCGCAATGCCTTCGAGATATTGCAAGAAAACTTAAAAAAAGAATATTATGGCTGATTTGTTAAACGTAAAAGTTGATGACTTGATGGCAAAAGTAATTGCCAAAAATCCCAATGAATCTGAGTTTCACCAGGCAGTGCAGGAAGTGGCTGTTTCGTTGATGCCTTTCATTAACGAAAACCCAAAGTACTTGAAAAACAAAGTGCTGGAGCGCATGGTTGAGCCTGAGCGTGTAATCATTTTCAGAGTACCTTGGATTGACGATAAAGGTGATGTTCAGGTGAATCGTGCATATCGCATTGAAATGAGCAGTGTGATTGGACCTTACAAAGGCGGAATTCGGTTCCACCCAACCGTTAATTTGGGTATCCTGAAGTTTTTGGCTTTCGAACAAGTTTTCAAAAACAGCTTGACAACATTGCCGATGGGTGGTGGAAAAGGTGGTTCAGACTTCGACCCCAAAGGAAAATCAGACAACGAAGTGATGCGTTTTTGTCAGAGCTTCATGACTGAATTGCAACGTCATATCGGACCAAATACCGACGTTCCTGCCGGTGACATTGGTGTTGGCGGAAGAGAAATTGGTTACATGTTTGGTCAGTACAAGCGTATTCGGAATGAATTTACCGGTGTTTTAACCGGAAAAGGAATTGAGTATTCAGGAAGTTTGATTCGTCCGGAAGCTACAGGTTACGGAACGGTTTACTTCTCACAGGAAATGCTTAAAACCAAAAATGATAGCCTGGCCGGAAAAACAGTGGTGATCTCTGGTTCGGGTAACGTGGCCCAGTTTGCCACAGAAAAAGCTATTGAATTAGGCGCTAAAGTGGTTACTTTATCCGATTCATCCGGTTTCATTTACGACAAAAACGGAATTGACCGCGAAAAACTGGATTACGTGATGCACCTGAAAAACATCCGCCGCGGACGGATTAAAGAATATGCTGAAAAATTTGATGCTGAATACTTTGAAGGTAAAACACCTTGGGGAATCACTTGTGATGTGGCCTTGCCATGTGCGACTCAGAATGAATTGAACGAAGATGACGCCAAAACTTTGGTGAAAAACGGTTGTACTTTGGTTGCTGAAGGAGCCAACATGCCTTCAACCAATGAAGCGATTGATGTATTCCTGGAAGCTAAAATTCTTTACGCTCCCGGAAAAGCAGCGAATGCCGGAGGTGTTGCCGTATCTGGTTTGGAAATGACTCAGAACTCCATGCGTTTGCCATGGTCAAGAGAAGAAGTAGATGAGCGTTTGCAGCAAATTATGATCGATATTCACGCAACTTGTGTGAAGTATGGTCGCGAAGATGAAAACTACATCAACTATCCGAAGGGAGCAAACATTGGTGGCTTTATCAAAGTAGCCGATGCGATGATTGCCCAAGGCGTAGTTTAAGAACTTACTTTTTCCGGAAAGCTTTGCCTGAAGCAGCGCTTTATGAGCCGGAAAAATAATTCAGATAACCGTGCAGTTCAGCTTGACTGGTTTAAGACCAAGGGCTTGGATTGTGCGGTTATCTTTTTTTGCAGAAATCGGAAGTGAGCAGGAAAGGCGGATTGGCGGGGCGAAAAACATAATTTGCATAAAAATCAGCCTTTTTCTGCATGGGAGTCGCTATTTTTGGCAGCAGAGTTAACAACTGCCGGAATAACCGGTCAATACCAATAACCAACAAATGATGAAACAATTTGGATTTTTAGTGATTGTAATGATGCTTGTCCATTCGGTGTACGGACAGAACAAGCTTGCATTGAAAAACTGGGAACTGACACGTGTTGAACAAGCGCATTTGCCTGCTTTTGCCGATGTCCCCAATGTGGATGGCAATAAGTTTGAAAAAAGTAATTTGCTCAAGCAGCTTCAACTATCTTTTGATCATACCGATTACCAATGGGAAACAGTTGCCGTTAGCGAGGATAGCTTAATTCAGCCGGCTACAGCTGGTGAGTTGCTGTTGCTTTCGGGCTATTTGTCGGTTGATCGCTGGACAAAAGGGGCATTAACGATTAGTCTGAATGCGGTGGCTGAAATATATGTGGATGGTGAACTTCAGAAAACACAGCAAGAAGCCAAACTGTCTGACAATAAAATGGACCTCAAGCTTGAAGCAGGTAAGCACCCGGTGATGCTGAAAGTAATTGTTCCGGAAGAATCACTGAAGTTGAACGCGGAGTTTGCAGCAGATGAGGAATTTGCAGAGGCTCAATCGGACTGGAGTTTAAGTGCTGACCGCTTTCTGACGATTCACGATGTGCTGGATGGAAAAGATGTTTCATCGGCATCGGTTTCTCCCTCTGGAAAATATGTTTTAATCAACTTCTCGGAAGTAGTTAAAGGCAGTGGAAAATCGAAATCGTGGAGTGAGGTGTACGACCTGGATCAACAGAAGAATGTGTTGGTTATGCGCAACGCTGGCATCTCCCAGCTTAAGTGGTTGCCCGTGTCTGATCGACTCAGTTATATTCTTCGTTTTGACGATAAGGCGGAGCTGTTTGTTTACGATTTGCTTGATGGAACAGAACAATCCATTGCCCGCGAGATAGAAGACTTTTCCGGGTACAGTTGGGCTAAAACGGAAGAGCTTGTCATTTTTAGCCGCTCGCATAAAGCGGATAAGCCTGGCGACCTCAAACGAATTTTTGGAAACGACGATCGCTTGCCTTATTTCCGAAGCCGCTCAAGCCTGAACAAGATTGATGTTGCTACCGGAATAATCGCTCCGCTGACAGCCGGAAACCTCACTTCCAGCTTGCAGGATATTCACCCGGACGGAACAAAAATCCTGTTTTCAACCCGAAAAATGGATTATTCTGAAGTGCCCTTTTCCAAGCAAAACTTGTATGAAATGGATTTGGAAAGCCTGGCCCTGGATACCATCTGGAAAGATAAATTGTACGGTGGCTCGTGTCAGTATTCGCCTGATGGCAAGTACCTGCTGGTGCAGGGTGGTCCGGAATGCTTTGGCGATTTGGGCGTAAATGTAAGCGCTGGCCGGATTCCAAACAGTTACGATTCGCAGCTGTTTTTGTACAACCTACAGTCCGGCGAGGTCGATCCAATTACCCGGGAGTTTGACCCGGCTGTTGCCGGAGCCCATTGGGCGGGCAATGATCGGATTTATATCTCGGCCGTGGAAAAAAGCTACAAGTTTTTGTACGCTTATGACGTGTCGGAGAAAGCCTATCGGAAGATTGACTTGCCGGTAGATGTGCTGGGAACAATTGATTATGCGCATCAAAAGCCGGTGGCGGTGTTTACCGGAAGCAGCCAGACTACTCCTGAGCAGCTGTACGCACTGAATTTGAAAAAGGCATCCAGCGAGTTGCTTCGTTTTCCTAAAGAAAAGCAGTTGGCAAATGTTCAGTTTGGAAAAACAACCGATTGGAACTTCACCAACAAAAATGGAACAACCATTTACGGACGTGTTTACTATCCGCCTAACTACGAGGCGGGGAAAAAGTATCCGGTTATTGTTAACTTCTACGGAGGAACTTCGCCAACCAGCCGAACCTTTGGCGGACGCTATCCGAAAAATATTTGGGCGGCAGCCGGCTACCTGGTTTATGTGATGCAGCCTAGTGGTGCCACCGGATTTGGGCAGGACTTTTCAGCCTTGCATGTGAATGGCTGGGGCTTCGATGCCATTGATGACATTATTGAAGGAACTGAAAAATTTCTGGCGGATCACCCAGATGCTGACAGCGAAAATGTGGGCTGTATTGGTGCTTCCTATGGCGGGTTTACCACGATGTTGCTGCAAACACGCACTTCGTTGTTTAAAACGGCTATTTCGCATGCCGGAATCAGCTCCATCACCAGCTACTGGGGCGAAGGTTATTGGGGCTATTCCTACAATGCCGGAGCTGCCAAAAACAGCTATCCATGGAGTCGGAAAGATATTTTTGTGGAAAATAGCCCGCTTTACAACGCCGACAAGTTCAACAATTCCATTTTGTTGCTTCACGGAACGGCCGACACCAATGTGCCGGTGGGCGAGAGCTTGCAGTATTATGCGGCCCTTAAACTACTGGGAAAAGATGTGGAAATGGTTTTGGTTGATGGCGAAGATCACTGGATCATTGATTATCAAAAACGCTTGAAGTGGCACCAGACCATCATGTCCTGGTTCGACATGAAACTGAAAGAGCAGCCACAGCAATGGAACGACCTGTACCCTGAAAAGAATTTGTAAGCAAGGACTTGAAAATAATCGTTGAAGGCGGTGAAAGACAGTTGAAAGCAATTGTTTTTCACCGCCTTCTGTTTTTGAGAGTCTGGTGTTGCTCTATTTTCAGAAAGGATTAAGAGCGACTAACGAGGGCACAAGCCTAGTCTGCTCCCAGTTTGATAAGCGTTAGGTGATAAAACGAGAAAATTCGGGGCAACGCAAGCCGCTCTTTAGAGGCTTGATTGTAAATTGATTCGCCAGATCAAGGAATCATTAAATTTGATTTATAGAAGCTTGACTGATTTTCAAACCCGCTTAAAAAAGAATACTTTTGTGCCGCAAATAGTTAATTATTTAAAACGATTATAAATTATGGCTGACGTACAAAAAACCTTGTTAATGATTTTGGATGGCTGGGGAATCGGCGATGGTTCTAAAAGTGATATTATCGCAACTGCTCCAACTCCTTTCATGGATTCTTTGTTGAAGGAGTATCCAAACTCACAATTGCTGACTTCCGGAGAAAATGTAGGATTGCCCGATGGACAAATGGGAAACTCTGAAGTTGGTCACTTGAATATTGGTGCCGGACGGGTCTTGTACCAGGACATGGTGAAAATCACCAAAGCAATTAAAGATAAATCGATGTGGGAAAACCCACAGCTGGTTAAAGCCTATAATTACGCCAAAGACAATAATAAAAAAGTACACCTGATTGGTTTGGTTGGACCTGGAGGTGTACACGCATTAAGTTCACACATGGTTGCCCTGTGCCAAATGGCAACCGACATGGGTCTGGAAGATGTATTTGTACACGGATTGACTGATGGTCGTGATACCGATCCTCGTTCTGGCTATGGTTTCTTAGAAACTGATTTGGAAGCCTTGAAAGGAACAAACGGTAAATTTGCTTCTATCATTGGCCGTTACTACGGAATGGACCGTGATAAAAACTACGATCGTTTGAAGTTGGCTTACGACCTGTACACGCAAGGTAAAGGTGAAAAATCAACCGATCTTTTAGCTTCCATTAAAGCTTCTTACGATGCCGGAGTAACCGATGAATTCATCAAGCCAATCTGTATGGTGAAAGAAGATGGCAGCCCGGTTGGAGTGATTGAAGAAGGTGATGTGGTTATCTGCTACAACTTCCGTACTGACCGTCTGCGTCAAACAACCATTGCGTTCACACAGGAAGATCTTCCGGAGTTTGGCATGCACACCATGAATTTAGAGTGGTATACCATGACTTCTTACAAGGCAGACTTCAAAGACGTCAATGTGATCTTCGAAAAAGAAAACCCAACCAACACGATGGGCGAGATTGTTTCGAATGCAGGACTGAAGCAAATTCGTATTGCTGAAACGGAGAAGTACGCGCACGTAACGTTCTTTTTCAGTGGTGGCCGCGAAGATGAGTTTGAAGGAGAAAGCCGGATTCTGATTCCTTCTCCTAAAGTTCCTACTTATGACCACCAGCCTGAAATGTCGGCACCTAAAGTGAAAGACGCGATTGTTCCTGAATTGCTGAAAGGCGAAGTGGACTTTGTATGTTTGAACTTTGCCAATGGCGACATGGTGGGACATACCGGCGACTACGAAGCCATTTCAAAAGCGGTAACTGCCGTTGATGCCTGCGCGAAAGAAGTGGTTGAAGCTGCCCGTTCAAAGGGGTACAATGTGCTGATTATTGCCGACCACGGAAATGCGGACAATGCGGTGAATGCTGATGGATCAGCCAATACGGCTCACTCGTTGAATCCAGTGCCTTGTATTTATGTAAGCGATGACAAAAACCTGACCATCAGCGATGGTATTTTGGCCGACGTAGCGCCTACCTTGCTTTCAGAAATGGGCTTGGAAATTCCAAAGGAAATGACCGGTAAAGTTTTGATTAAGCGATAGTTTTTTTAGATATCTTTGAGCCCTCCTAAGCTGTTGTTGGGAGGGCTTTTTATTTATTCTAGGTATGTTGGAAATTGGTAAAACCATTGTGAGTTTGGATGTTGTAGAGGAGCATTTCCTCTGCGATTTGTTTAAATGTAAAGGGGCTTGTTGTGTCGAAGGCGATTCGGGCGCACCCTTAACCCAGGAGGAAGCCGTTAAGCTGGATGAAATTTATCCAATTGTGGAGCCTTATATGACAGAGGAAGGTAAGGCTGTTGTGGAGAGTCAGGGAACCAGTGTGGTTGACTCGGATGACGATGTGGTTACCCCTTTGGTGAATAACTGCGAATGTGCTTTTACGTTTAAAGATGAGCATGGCATTGTGAAATGCGCCATTGAAAAAGCCTTCCTGGAGGGAAAAGTCGATTTCCGCAAACCGGTATCCTGTCATCTGTTTCCTGTTCGCATTACCGAATACGAGCGCTTTGATGCTGTAAACTACCAGGAACTTCGTATTTGTAAGCCGGCCCGGGAGTGTGGCGCAGGCCAAAAGCTGCCACTCTATCAATTTTTGAAAGAGCCACTAATCCGAAAATACGGCAAGGACTGGTATGAACAATTGGCTTTTGCAGCCGAACAAAAACCGTGGGAAAAATAAACTTCCCCGTTTTTACAAGATATTCTTTCATGGGTTTTCTGCTAGTCAGAAAACCCATTTTTTATTATTGGGTGACTGAAGAATTCCCAGCTGGATAGGATTTGTAATCCAGCCTGGTTTTAGTGCTATCAATTGGCATTCGCAGACTTGAATGTCAATAATCTTCTAATTGACCAGATCCCCAAAATCAATGTTAAAATCATTCCTGTTATTGAAATAAGGTTAATAGCCTTAAGTCGGTTTAATGCAAGTTCATTTTGGAAGACAGAAGAGTCATTGATATTGTGCTTTTCCGTAAGCTCCTTCATCTCTTCAAGAAAGGCAATAGCTTCGGATAAGCTCGCTTGACTTTTTGTTTTGTCAGGGGTTTCTACCTCTACATTCTGGCCTAAATAATTATAGCTGTATTTAAAATAATACCCAGTTCCGAATCCAAGGATTGCAATGACAAAGATTACAATTACCCAGTTTCTGCTTTTCATCATATCGGTGTCAATTTAGTTGGTTTATTTATGTGGTTAACGGTTACCTGCAAGTTGCCCTTGCTGATTTCCAAGAGTAGCTAAAGATATAAAATTATTTGGCTTGACTGGTTTTAGGGGGGGGAGTCAATCAGCTGAGCAGGGGACTTTCGCCTGCAGAACAATTAACTCAAAATGGTCATGATGGTGACAAAGATGGTCCAAATACTAATGCCATTGATAAAAAGCAGCTCTGTTGCTCCGTTGATGCCACTTTTCAGAAAAGACAGGGCCGTAGCCAAAACGACAAAGCCAATGACAATCAACCCCGATAAGCCCAGGAACTGCTTGTATTCGAGAATGGCAAGCTGGTAGGTGACAATGAGAGCGGGGATCGATAAAAAAACGATAACGGCGAGCAGGTTGTGAAAGAAGCGTTGCAAAGCCGGCGTAAAATTGTCGAGGCTGTAGGGCTTTAGGTTGTGCGGTACAAAGGCCAGCAGGGTTAATGAGGCCACACAAATATCGATGTATTGCATCAGCTTTTCGTGCTCTCCAAGGTCATAAAACTCGGAGAGAAGCCAGAAGAAGGTGTACAAAAGAATGGAAGACGCAAACAGGAGGCGTTTATAGCCTTTCGCATATTGCTTGCCGTACAGGCTTTTGTTACTCAGGAAACTCAGGGTTTGCGTGTTCAAATCTATTTTGATGTGTTGAATGGCTTTCCGAACCGCGCCAGGCAGAATACCGGCAAATAAAAATCCAATGAGCAAGATTCCCAGCTTGATCCAAAACATGTTGCTTTCAGTTATCGGGTAACACAATTCACCCTACCTGGGGTGAAGATGATTAGGTGCAATTAAAATACAAGTTTTTTTTAGTCCCGGAAAGCCGGAGCGATTTCCTTTGCAGGGAAAATGTAAGAGAACGATTAAAGACCACTGGATGCCGCTTATTTTCAAAGCATCCAATGGTCTTCAATTGCTCGAATTAGTTCGATGATTCTTGCACCTTGGCTCTGGTGGCATCGTTCCAGTTATCGGTACGGAACGAAGAGGCCGGGAGCATATTGGTGTCGAACAGGGTTCCAACAAGCCAGTTGCTCCAGCCGTAACGGACTTCAACCGGGTTTGGAACCTGGTTGCTCGATACGAGCACGTTTTTTCGGCTTACAATTTTAGCCTGGGCTGGGTAGAACACTTTATCAGGCCCGGCAATTTCAAAGCCCTGCAAGTGGTTGGGCGTAAACAGCCCCATTTCGGCATGCTTAAAGTGAAGCAGCAGGCCACCATCTTTTTCTTCCTTCGAGTCGAAAACCGGCCCGTTACAGTCCACCGTTTCAAACCCATAAGTTTGGTTTAAGGCGAAGTAGAGCAAGCGCTCGGCCACTTCTCTCTTTTTCGGAGGATGAATGCTGTACTCCATACCAATATCAAGGGTGACAGCCATGCCCGAGTTGGGAATCAAGTCGGCACATTTTAATTGAGATTCACGCAAGAAGGCCGTGTTTTTAGGGGTGTTAAATACCTCGTGATCGTTGTACCAATACGGGGCAATTTGAACGTAGTAGAAGGGGAAATCACCAATTCCCCATCGGGTACGCCAGTCTTTCACCATAACCGGGAATAGCTGGGTGTAAGTATCTGGTTCATCCCGGTTGGATTCGCCTTGGTACCATAAAGCCCCTTTAATGGTGTAAGGAATCAAGGGATGAATCATCGCGTTGTACAAAGCTGTAGGAATACGGTTGGTCGTTTTGCTGATATCGACCTCATCCAAGTCAACTTGTTGGTAGTCGCTCATGGCTTCTTTGCTGATCCAGGCCTGAACGGAGCTGCCTCCCCATGAGGTATGGATCATGCCCACCGGAACATTCAAAATTTCCTGAAGTTGTTGTCCGAAGAAATAAGCAATAGCGCTGAATTCGCGGACATTGCCTGCATGGGCTTGTTCCCATCCGGTGTATTCCTCAAGGTCAGCGAGGGGCGTTTTTGAGCCTTTACGAGTGGCTGTAAACATGCGTAAGTTGGGATTTGCTGCGTGGGCAATGGCCTTGTTTGCTTCAAAGGTTGGTTCACCGGGATAACCGTTGAGAGACTGTTGCATGTTCGACTGTCCTGAGCAGAGCCAAACCTCGCCAAAAACAACATTGTCGAGCGTGATGTTGGTATCGGAACTACTTATTCGGATGACTTGCGGCTCGGTCGAGTTGTTCGTTTTTACTTCAACCTGCCAGTTGCCTTGCTTATCGGCTGTTACTTGCAGCGGCGTAGCTAGCCAGCTTGCATCAATGTTTAGCTGTTGGCTGGCATCAGCCCAGCCCCACAAAACGACGGTTGTATTGCGCTGCAACACCATGTTCGACGATACAATAGCCGGAAGTTTTACCTTGGCCATTGCTCCATGAAAAAACAGCACAGCGAACAGCACTGTTAGCGTTAGTTGGGTTATTCTTTTCATTGTTTAGTGATTGTTAGAGTTTGTATTTGAGGCCTTAAGTTCACATATAAAATGGAATGAGACAAAATATTAACGGTAATAAATTGATTATTTTTGATCAAGTCTTCTTGAACTGCGTATTCCGACCAACTTTGTCTGGTTGATTTGCTCATTCCTTTGTTCCTATTCTGACCGATTCCTGTTTATTGCTGACTCCTATTAGGTCGTTGACGCAGTTTATAAATGAAGGTAATGTTCATTAAACTGTGTCAATTGTATTTTTTGCTATTAGAGTTTTAGTTTGCATCGTTCTCCAAATTTGATA
>NZ_JBNGOT010000018.1:0-106279 GCF_050589705.1 Sunxiuqinia rutila | reverse complement strand
TGGCATTTTTTCAAATTTAATCGGGGAAATTACCACTCCAACTGGCTATTATTTTGATTTAATTGGCCGGAATAAGGGCCCCATTGGCAATTTCTCAAACCCGGCTGGCAAACTCAACCCGCCACTTGCTCATTCCTTGGGTTCAATTGGCGGGAAGGCCGTATTCACAAAAGATTGTCAACTATTTAGAACGAAAACAAAGTACGCTTACCGACACATACATTTAGTAAAGTTTTGTAACTTGATCAGCGAACCTAAAATGACCTAAACGAAAGAATATGAACACGAATAAGCGCTCCCCTCTAATTTGTGAGCCAGCCCTAAAAAGTTTTTCGACAAAACAAAAAAAGCAATCCGAATAATAGCGGGATATATGTACCTGGTAAATATACACAGACGTTATAGCCTACTTAACAACCAGCAACGACAAATACACCTATGACAACAAACGATGATCAGCGAAAAATAAGTTTCATTTCTTCTTTCTATTCGCAGATCGATGAAAAAGTAAATTATTTTGAAAATTGTTGCCAAAAGGGATGTTCATATTGTTGCCATCAATCAATAGAAGTATTTTCAATGGAAAGAGTATTGATTGGTAAATATATAAAAGACAGTATTTCAAGAGCACTATTCTCTAAAATAAAAAGTAACCTAAATAATTGGTTAGATTACTTTGATAAACAAACACAAAATAAAACTGAGTTGGCAATGAACAACGATTATCCTGCATTTCGAGAACAAATTGTAAAGGATAAGATACCATGTCCTTTTTTAGTTGACAACCTTTGTTCAATCTATCCTGTTCGACCAATGACCTGTAGAACTCATTTTGTCCAAAACTCGCCACAACTATGTGCAAAAGACGGATTGAGAAATCCGTGCAAGATTTCAACAAACATAAGAGATGCCAGTGTTCTATATATGACAACCCATACAACATCAGAGATTTACTTACTGCCTATTACTGTAATTGAATTCTTTGAGGAAAACTAAGCCAATTCAGAAAATAAAAACAATTCAAAGTATTTAGTATACTTTATAGCGATTACAGTGGTATGCACGGGCGGGCTCCAGGACTAGTAAACAACAAACCAATCCATTATCAATTAAAATGAAAACACGCTTAAAATTGATTTTAATTCTGATTTCTTATTTATTCGTCTCTTGTTCTGACGATATCTCTCATCAAATGATCGGTGAATGGAAAATTTCGGATATGAGGGTCACTATGAAAAATGTACCCGAACAGTTACTTACAAATGCGAAGACCTTATCGCTTGCTACGAGCTATCAATTTAAAAATGACGGGCAATATTGTATGACCATTTCTAAAAACTCGTTAGAGCATGGACGAAAGCATAAAGGTGAAATGATCCTTGATCCTAAAAACAATCAAATTCATTTAAAAACAGACTCCTTACTGGTAGAGAAAAACGGCAACTGGGCGCTGATTGAAAAAAATGATTTGAATCGTCCTCTGTTTCAATCCATGTCTCTGAAAATTGAACAAATCACTTCGAATCAAATGATTCTATCAGAAAAAGAAAGCAACGGTGTGATTTATTACGCCTTAGACCGAATCAATGAATAATGCCTTTGCTCGACACGGGGCGACGTTGTAGTACCATAACGATTAAGCCATTACCTGTTCAAACTCAGCTAGACGTCTATAAACACCAGCAGGGCAAAGCCTATTGACTGCCGGATTCTTTATCTTTTTTCTGTCGCAGGCGCATACGGCCCAGGCTGTATCCCAGGGCAAAGGGAACGCCAAACAAGACACACACCAACAAAATGACATACACAATCACCTGGCGGATTAGTTTCACCAGGCCGTCGGTGGCTGTTTCAATCATGCTGTTGCCGGTTTGTTCCAACTCTTTGGTCAGGATGGCCCGCTGTTCATCGAAATAAATCTGCAGGGAGTCGCGTTGTCCGTCCAACTCTTGCAGGGCATTGGTCAGGGTGGCGTTCATGGAAAACACCAGGGGCGACAATTCCTCACTCATCCGCACGGCAATAATTCCCATCATCTCGGGCGACTCTTCCGCTATGGTGGCCAGGTTGTCGAGCAAAAGCGCCAGACTGTCGGCCCGCGCCAGCAGTTTCTCGTCAAGATCACCTTGCTCCCACCAAATCGACATGCGGTCTTTTTCCCATTCCAGGGTATTGCCCAGCTGGTTTTGGTAGCGCACCAGGCGATCGCCAAAATCGGCCCAAACTTCGGCCTGGGTTCCAATCGTTCGTGTGTAAGCCGTATCGGGAAGTTCCAAGTGGTCGAGCAGCGGTTTCAAGGTTTTGGGGGCTTGGGTAGAGAAGCCCGGCAAGGGATGAGCCATCGCGTAGCTTTCCGCAAATGCTTTGAGCTTCCGGTAGTCGGCGCCATCGTTAATTTTCCGCGCCATTTCATCCATTTTATGAGCAATCCGTTGGGTGGTTCCACGGGCCCGGTAGCCGTAGTCTCCGAGCAAGGAATCGGCCTGCGTGTCCATCAATTGCTTCCACTGCAGGCTCAACACCCACACATCGGTTAAGGAACTCTCCGGAATGGTTTGATAGCCCGCCTTGGTGTAAGCTGTTCCTGCATTCATTTTCCACCGAATGGCATTGATTTGGTACAAGGGTGCATGAGCCGTTTCGGCAATGATGGAGTCGGCTGTTTTCTCAATGTCGTCGCCAATTTCCTCCACAAAATTGCGGACCAAAATACGGGTGGTTAACTGGCGGGTCGTTAAAGGCTCGGCGTCAGTTTCAATACTAAACTTTAAAAGCGAGCAATTGCTAAACAGAATACTGATCGCTATGAAAAGAGTTATACGGAGTAGCTTCATACTTTTTTCGCAAAGTTATATGATTTCATGGCTTGAAACAATGCCCGGACAAACACCAGGAATGGCAGGAAGTGCGGGCTAAAACAGGAATCTGCCAAGCGATCCAACCAGCTGACCGCTAAAAAAAGCAGACCCGAAACCGGATCTGCTTGCTTAGGTATTTTGAAAATGCATTTACAATTTCACAACGACAGAAGCGCTGGCGCGATTGGCTTTCTCGCGGGCTTCGTCAACCGAGTTGGCACGGGCCAGACAAACTCCCATGCGGCGCTCGCCCTGAACTCCGGGCTTTCCGAAAAGGCGCACCTGCGTATCGGTTTCTTTAAGCACTTCGCCCAGGTTGCCAAAAGCCACTTGGGTCGACTCGCCTTTAACCATGATGACGCTGCTGGCTGACGGACCATGAAAATGAATGTTTGGAATGGGTAAGCCAAGCACGGCTCTTGCGTGCAGGGCAAATTCGCTTAAATCCTGCGAAATCATGGTCACCATGCCGGTATCGTGTGGGCGTGGCGACAGCTCGCTGAAATAGACCTGGTCATTTTTAATGAAGAATTCAACACCAAACAGGCCATAGCCTCCCAGTGCTTCCACAACAGCCTTGGCAATGCGTTGGGCTTCGCTCAGGGCTTTATCGGTCATCACCTGCGGTTGCCACGATTCCTGGTAGTCGCCACCTTCCTGGCGGTGTCCAATGGGTTCGCAAAACGAAACGCCATCCACATGACTGATGGTCAACAGGGTAATTTCGTAATCGAAATCAACAAAACCTTCCACAATCACGCGGTCGCTTTTTCCTCGGCCTCCTTCCAACGCATAGTTCCACGCTTGATCTATGTCGGCGGCACTTTTAACCACGCTCTGTCCTTTGCCCGACGAGCTCATGATGGGTTTTACCACACAAGGAAAGCCAATGGCTTCAACCGCCGCATCAAACTCGTCCTTGCTTCCTGCAAAACGGTAAGGCGAAGTTGAAAGGCCCAGTTTTTCAGCTGCCAGCGTCCGGATTCCTTCGCGGTTCATGGTCAGCTTGGTCGCATTGGCTGTGGGAATGACGTTGAACCCTTCCTTTTCCAGCTCAATCAGCGTGTCGGTGGCAATGGCCTCCACTTCAGGAATGATGTAATTGGGTTTTTCGCTGCGAATAATTTCGGCCAGCTTCTCGCCATCCAGCATGGAGGCAACATACGAGCGGTCGGCGACCTGCATGGCCGGCGCATTTTCGTAGCTGTCCACGGCAATCACTTCCAGGCCATAGCGCTGAAATTCAATAACCACTTCTTTTCCCAATTCACCCGAGCCAAGCATCAAGGCTTTGGTTGCTGTTGCAGAAAACGGAGTTCCTATGATTCTTTCGGTTTTAGTTCCCATTGTTTTGATTTTTTTTGAAAGCGCAAAAATAGTGTTATTTCTGAAAAAGAAGGGCTTTCCGGCAAGCTGTTTACCCACCGGGAGCGATCTTAATTTAAACTTTAAGTTGCCATTGGTCAGCTCGTTTTCATGGCTTCACACCCTCAAAAACCGCCTCTCCCTGTTGATTGTCTCTGGCCTTTTGTTGAAAAATCCCATTCACCGATTCTTCTTATTTGCCCGCTTATACGTAGATTCGAAAAAAAAATAGCCCAACAGCCGCATGAAAGAGTACCTCCAGTCGTTTAATTTGCTGACAAAGGAAGAAATTGATTCATTTGAACGCCAGGTTACCTGCAAGCACCTGAAGAAAGGTGAGTATTTTATCCGCGAAGGGAAGATTTGCAAGGAAGTGGCTTTTGTGCGTCAAGGCGTATTCCGGTCCTACTACCACTCCTCGTCCGGCGAAGAGATCACCTACTGTTTTACCTTTTCCAACGCGTTCCTTACGGCCTATTCTTCGTTGTTGTCTCAGGCTGAAACGGCCGAAAACATCCAGGCGCTCACTGATGTGGAGCTGTACTCCATCTCCCGAACAGCCCTTTTAAAGCTGGAAGCGTCCAGCCCCAACTGGGTGAAGCTACTCAAGCTTATTGCTGAGGAGCAATACATCAAACTGGAAAAGCGCATCTTCATTCTGCAAAAAGAAACGGCCGAAAAGCGCTATGAAGACTTGCTTAACAACCAGCCGGAACTGTTGCAGCTCATCCCGCTCAACTACCTGGCATCTTACTTGGGCATTACCCAGCGGCACTTGAGCCGAATCAGAAAGTCCTTGTCGAATTAGACAAATGTCCTTCGCCGGCATTGGTTTCGCCCCTTTCTTTGTCAGAAAAATAAGACATCGCCATGAAACACGTTTTAATCATCAACGGGCATCCCGACAAAGAAAGCTACAACCATGCCCTGGCAGAAGCCTACCTGGAAGGGGCCCGCAAAACCAAGGCCGTAATCTCGCTGATTCATATTTCGGATTTGGACTTCAACCCCAACCTGAAGTTTGGTTACCGCAAACGAACCGAGCTGGAGCCAGATTTAACCGAAGCCCTGGCAAAAATAAAAGCCGCCGATCATCTTGTTTGGGTTTTCCCGATGTGGTGGTCCGGCTACCCGGCACTCCTCAAAGGATTTATCGACCGGCTTTTTCTTCCGGGAATAACCTTTCAGCCCGTGAAAGGGAAGCCCCTGCCCCAGAGGCTGCTAAAAGGGAAAAGCGCCCGGATCATTCTGACAGCAGATTCTCCCCAATGGTACGATTACCTGTTTATGAAAAGGCCAGCCATTAACCAATTCAAAAAAGGCACCCTGGAGTTCTGCGGAATTAAGCCCGTTAAGGTAAGCTACATTGGACCGGTTAAAGACAGCAGTGCCAGCTATCGCGAAAAATGGCTGACTAAAGTAGGCCTGCTGGGCGAGCAATTGAAATAAGTCAGCAAGCACCTGAACCTTAATCCGGAAAACCGGACACAGGGAGTTTCCCAAAAGATCAAGTTCTTTTGGGAAACTTCTCCTTATCTTTTCAGAAAAAGTACTTTATCTTTTCGGAAACTTCTCCTTATCTCTTCGGAAAAAGTACTTTATCTTTTCAGGAACTTCTCCTTATCTTTTCGGCAAAAGCTCTTTATCTTTTTGCAAACTTCTCTTGTTCTTTTGCTGTTTCAGGCTTGCTTTCGAGTCCACAACACACCACTTTTAATGGCCGTTTTTTCCAACTCCTGCTGGTCGGCCAGTTGCTGCAACAGCGCTTCGCTGGCCTCCCTGCTTTGTCCGCTTAGTTCAGTAAACTCGCGGGTGGTCAGGGTCGGAAACTGATCGAACAAAGCGTTCCACGATTGATCGTAGTCCTTTTTCACCGCTTCCGGATGACTGTCGACAACGGCCTTTTCAAACATTTCATAGGGCTTAAACCCGATAATCACATGCTGCTCTTTGCCTTCACCGGAAATCAACAGCGTAGGAAAGCCCTTAACACCAAGCTCGCGGGCCAACTCCCGATCCCGGGCAAACAGCTTTTCCCCCTGCCCGTCCACATCGGCCTGAAGCTGGTCCACATCCAGCCCGCTTTGCTGAGCGGCAACAGCCATCGTTTCCCACCGGGCAATGTTTTTCTTTTGCACAAAAACCATCTCCCGCAACCGTCTTAAAAACTGAAGGGCCCTGGTTTCATCCTGTAACTGTGCAGCCTTAAAAGCAACCGACGGCGGAAAAGACGAATGCAACGGATCTTCCAGCCAAATGTCTCCATCAATAGGCATGTCGAAATAGCTGCTCAGTTCGTCCCAGTGGTGAGCCACATCCGACGGCTTACTTATTCCGCCACGGTTGTAGTTCCAGTCGGGCAGCAAGCCTCCCATGCGGTACTCCAGTTCCACCTCATCGCCATACTCCAGCATCAGTTTCCGCAACTGCGGTTCAATGCCCCAGCAAAAAGAGCAAATCGGATCGGAAAAGCAGATGATTTTTACCGGCTTCTTGCCGGCCAAACGATTGGTCTGGCTGCTTTGCAGGGGTTCCTCCGGCAGGCCACATACTCCAAGCACGGGATCACAAACCAGCGGATTATTCCTTTTTTCTTCCATATCATTTTTGATTTTAATGCCTGTAAAAGGCTTCATTTAAGTGACTATTTCAAATTTCCAACACCCGAACAATTAGGCGTTCTGTTCGTTTTTATAGGTTTTATCAGCTGATGAATCTTACAGCTGCAAAAATGATTTTTTTAAAGATACCAGTCAATAAGTCAGAAAAATATGACTACTACAAACGCCTGTAACACGGATGGGAATTGCCCGGCTGAGGGCCTGTTGAAACAGCTTTCGGGCAAGTGGAAACCCCAGATTTTTCGATTGGCCGCTGAAGGTCCTGTTCGTTTCAATGCCCTTTTACGCCAGTTGGAAGGCGCGAATAAGCAATCCATTGCGGTGGCATTGCGCGAACTTGAAAGCGGGGAAATACTGGAGAAAGTGGTTGTCCGGGAGAAACCCCTGCACATTGAATACCATTTATCGGAGAAAGGAAAATCGCTGCTTCCTGTTTTCAAAACACTGGAAACCCTGCTGTAGGATACTAATGAGCGGGAAACGGGGATCGAACCCGCGGCCCTCAGCTTGGGAAGCTGATGCTCTACCACTGAGCTACTCCCGCCTGCTTACGCGAACTTGTTCAAATGTAGTTCATTTTCAAATCCGTTGGATCACCGAGCATCGTTTTTTTTGTGTGGGTTTATTCTTCGGAGGAATGGCTTTCCTTTGAATCAGCAGCCTGTTCAATAAAGCGCAGGTTTCGTTTCAGCCCTTCAAACTTGGTGCGCTTAACGGCTGATTTTCGAAACAACTCGTTAAACATCGGACGCTCCATCTCCTGCCAATCCTGGCGGGTAAGTGACAACAGTTGCGGATGAGGCTCAAAATCCGGCTCCTGATGGGCCTCTGATTTCAGGTTCCAGGGACACACATCCTGGCAAATATCGCAGCCAAACACCCGATCCTTGAATTGCCCTTTCAGCGTTTCATCCAGTTCTCCTTTCAGCTCAATGGTTTGATAGGAAATACAGCGCCGGGCATCCACCACCCGCGGAGCCACAATTGCCTGCGTAGGACAAGCATCGATACAACGAGTACAAGTACCACAGTGGTCACGCACCTGACGCGTGTCGGGTTCCAGCTCCAGGTCGACAATCAGCTCTCCAATAAAAAAGAAGCTGCCATGCTCCACCGAAATCAGGTTAGTGTGCTTGCCTACCCAGCCCAGTCCGGCTTTGGCAGCCCACGCCTTATCCAGCACCGGAGCCGAATCCACAAACGGACGTCCGTTGCAAGGCGCCAGTTCTTCCTGAATAAAGTTCATCAAGGCATTCAGCTTGTCTTTCAGCACAAAATGATAGTCTTTGCCATAAGCGTACTTCGAAAGCACCGGCGCATCATCTTCCTGTTGTTGGGTGCCGGGAAAGTAATTCAGCAAAACGGAAATCACCGACTGGGCCCCCTCCACAATCAGGCGCGGGTCCAGGCGCATATCCACATGCCGCGCCATATAGCCCATTTCGCCATGCATGCCCTCATGCAGCCAGCGTTCCAGCCGGGATCTCTCCTCGTCCAGTTGCTCAGCCCTGGAAATCCCACAATCCAGAAACCCAAGTTCGAGGGCTTTGGCTTTTATTTTTTCTGAAAATATTTTTTGTGCTGTGCTCATACAAGGCTTAAATCTATAAACAAGTACGCTAAATTGAAACTCTTTATCTTTAAATCGAAGGTTATCAGGAACAAAGCTGGGTAGCCTGCCCTTGGTTAATATCTCCTGCCTGCTCTACCACAAAAACACTCCGCATCGCTTGCCACATGTTGCTTGTAGAGGTTATCAACAATTTGTTCATAACTTCAAATTCAGCGCCTTGGCGACAAAAAAAGGGTTCAGCTAACTAAAGCTCAACCCTTGCATCTTATTTTGGTTGGTACCGAAAACCTTTTCTTAAAAGAATCCCAGTTCCAAACGGGCTTCTTCACTCATCATCGATTTGTCCCATGGCGGTTCAAAGGTGAGCTCCACATGCGCATCTTCCACTCCCTCAACCGACAAAGCAGCCTGCCGGGTATCTTCCACCAGCATATCGGCCACCGGACAGCCCGGAGCAGTCAGGGTCATAATCACATTGGCCTTGTTATTTTCATCCACATCGATGTTATAAATTAGGCCTAAATCGTATATGTTTACCGGAATCTCCGGGTCATAAACTTCTTTTAAGTTCTCAATTATCAAATCTATTCTGGCATCCATAGCGTGTCCTCCTTAGCTTGAAATTCTGTTATAAGCAACAGCATATAACTTAATTTGTTTGATCATGGCCACCAATCCGTTGGAGCGTGTTGGCGACAAATGTTGCTTCAGACCAATGTCATCCACAAAGTGCAAATCGCTCTCCATCAGTTCCTGGGGTGTGCGCCCCGAAACCACGCGCAACAAAAGGGCTACCAAGCCTTTTACAATCACCGCATCACTTTCCCCTTCAAAATAGATTTTACCATCCTTAAACTCGGGTACTAGCCAAACCCGCGACTGGCATCCTTTAATCAGATGCTGATCATTTTTTTGTTTTGGGTCCAGGTCCTTCAAATCATTTCCCAACTCAATGAGGTAACTGTATTTATCCATCCAGTCTTCATAAATTGAGAATTCCTCCACAATCTCTTGTTGTATATTTTCTATGGTCATGAGCTTTAGCTTTTAAGGCTGCAAAGGTCGTAATTTTTTTAAGAAACACATAACAAATTAGCGCTCAACTCTTACCGTTTCTTCCAAAAAAATCCGGGATCAGTTGCAGTTTTTTGAATCATTCTAAATATCCCGGTGAATCTTCAATTTACAAACCAATTGATTATCTTCAAACCTCCCAAAAATCAATCACTATAAATCTTTAAATACATCAGAAAATGAATTCAATTGTAGGAACACAAACGGAAAAAAACTTACTAAAGGCCTTTGCCGGTGAGTCGCAAGCCAAAAACCGTTATGAGTTTTTCGCCAAGCAAGCGCGCAAAGAAGGCTTGCAGCAAATTGCTGCCATTTTTGAAGAAACTGCCATTAACGAACAAGCACATGCCAAACGCTTCTTCCGCTTTTTGGAAGGTGGCATGGTTGAAATTACAGCCAGCTATCCGGCCGGTGTTATCGGATCGACTCTGGAAAACCTGAAAGCAGCAGCTGATGGTGAAAACGAGGAGTGGACTGACTTGTACCCTGAGTTTGCCCGTATTGCCGAAGAGGAAGGATTCAAGCAAATTGCTGTGGTTTTCAAAACCATTGCTAAAATTGAGAAGCACCACGAAGAGCGCTACCGCAAGCTTTACGAAAACCTGGAAGAAGGTAGGGTGTTTGAGCGCGAGGACAAAGTAATCTGGAAATGCCGGGTTTGTGGCTTGTTGCACGAATCACAACGTCCACCCAAAAAATGTCCTGCCTGCGAGCATGAGCAAGAATATTTCGAAATTGAAGCGACAAACTATTAAGCTCAACTAAAAAAAATCGCCTGCTAAAAAGACAGGAAGACAGTAGCTGAAGGCTTCTGAAGCACGCTCAGCATAACTCGGTCTTTCGATCGCCTTTTGCAGGCGATTTTTTCATTATTCTTGCTATTTTTATGCGTATTCATGCCCAACATTCAACACATATTATCCAAGCGCTTCCCGTTTTTTGAAAGCGAGCTCCTGCAGGAAATTGAACAACATGGGGTTGTTCAGGAACTACATGCCGGAGAAGAGATTTTGCGCGAAGGGCAATTCATCAAGTCCTTTCCACTAATTCTGGAAGGAAGCCTGCGGGTAATCCGCCAGGAAGCCGACGGCCGCGAGTTACTCCTTTACTTTCTGAATCCGGGCGAGGTATGCTCCATGGCACTTACCTGCTGCATGGGCCAGCAGCAAAGCAACATCAGTGCCATTGCTGAGCAGGACAGCCTGATTATTCGCATTCCGGTTGAATTGCTCGACCAGTGGATGGTACGCTTTCCCGAGTGGAAGTCGTATGTGATGTACGCCTACCGCAAACGCTTTGACGAGCTGCTCGATACCATTGATGCCATCGCCTTTCAGAATTTGGACCAACGACTGCGACGCTTTTTTATGACCCGCTTTGAGGCGACCGGTGAAAAACGATACATCGGCAAACACCAGGACATTGCCTACCAGCTGAACAGCTCGCGCGAAGTGATTTCGCGGCTACTGAAAAAGATGGAACAACAAGGGCTGGTTAAAATCAGCCGAAATGAACTGGACTTCTCCCCGTTAATTAAGCTCAACGCTTAGGGAACTGGCTTATGTGACCCAAGTCACTTGCTGAAAGCAGGCAATCCTATTTCTTTGCTAAAAAATCAGAGTACCATGAAACAATTTTTCCTCAAACATAAATGGCGCATTGCCGGAACGCTCATCGGCGCTTTTGCCGGCTTTTTATATTGGCACTACATTGGCTGTAATTCGGGCACCTGCCCCATCCAGGCCAACTGGCACACCAGCTCTTTGTACGGAGGATTGATGGGCTTTCTGATTAGTGATTTAAAAAAGAAAGAGAAAAAAACAGCAGACGATGGAAAAGTTTAATCAGATTATTCAGGGAAACACGCCGGTGCTGATCGATTTTTCAGCCGAATGGTGTGGCCCGTGTAAAATGATGGCTCCCATACTGAAACAGGTTAAAGAGCAGCTGGGAGAACAGGTTCGTATTTTAAAAATTGATGTGGATAAGAATCAGGAAATTGCCATGAAGTTTCAAATTCGCAATGTTCCTACACTGATGATTTTTCAGAACGGACAACGCAAATGGACCGGAAGCGGCGTTATGCAGGCGGATCAGCTGGTTTCTGTTATCCGGCAAGCCACCGCTTAATTCAAAAAAACCAATCTATAATACCCCACATAGTAAGAAAATATAGCGTTTAGCTGAGATCGAGAAGTTGATGAAAAGGGGAAAGAAGAAAACAGGGATTCGAAAGGATTCCTGTTTTTGTTTTTTTACGGTCAACCTCCTGCCTGCAAGCCAACTTCTAACTCAGCATGGCGACCAGCTTTTTGAGCGCCTCGATAAACTGGTCAATTTCCTCCAACGTATTGTACACGGCAAATGAAACCCGAATGGTTGCCGGCTGCTGAAAATGATCCATCACCGGATCGGCACACAAGCGGCCAGTGCGAACAGCAATGCCCATCTTGTCCAGCATGGTGCCCAAGTCAAACGGATGGATACCTTCAATATTAAAAGTAATCACGCCTGACTTTTCCTTCTGCGTGCCGAAAATCAGCATCCCGGGAATTTCGTTCATCTTTTGCGTGGCATACTCCAGCAGCTGGTGCTCGTAAGCAGCTACTTCGTCCATCGCCAAACTTTGCAAGTAGCGAATGGCCTCTCCAAAAGCAATAACACCAGTAATGTTAGGGGTTCCGGCCTCAAACTTATAGGGCAACTCGTTAAACGAAGTTTTTTGAAAAGTCACTTCCGAAATCATTTCACCCCCACTCTGGTAGGGTGGCATTTGGTTCAGCAGCTCCTTTTTCCCGTATAAAACGCCTACCCCGTTGGGGCCATACATTTTGTGGGCTGAGAATACATAAAAATCAGCATCCAGGTCTTGCACATCCACCTTCAAATGCGAAATGGCCTGCGCACCGTCAACCAATACCTTTACGCCCGCCTGATGTGCCTTCGCAATAATTTGCTTCACCGGATTAATGGTTCCCAGCGTATTGGCAACATGAGCTACAGCAATCAGCTTGGTTTTGGAAGTCATCAGTTCGTCCAGCTTTTCAATCTCCAATCGGCCATGGTCATCAAAAGGCAAAACAACAATTTTAGCCCCTTTTCGCGCGGCCATCAACTGCCAGGGAACAATGTTGGCATGGTGTTCCATTTCCGAAACAATGATTTCGTCACCCGCATTGACAAAGGCTTCGCCAAACGAAAAAGCCACCAGATTAATGCTCTCCGTGGTGCCTTTGGTAAAAATAATTTCCTCGCGCGAATTGGCTCCAAGCAAGTCTTTCGTCAGGTCGCGAACAGCCTCAAAATCATTGGTGGCCTGGTCCGCCATAAAATGTGCCCCCCGGTGAATATTGCCATAATACTCCAGATGCAACTGCTCCTCCTTTTTTAAAACCGACAGCGCTTTTTGCGAAGAAGCGGCACTATCCAGGTAAACGAGTGGTTTATTATAAACCTGTTGGTCTAATATTGGAAAATCTTTCCGTATGCGGGCAATATCGAGTGTCATGATTGTTTTTGAATTTAATGGAAATTGAGCCATCCTTGTATCGGTGTTCTCAATACACTAACAGAAGTACAAAACTAATGTTTTTGATTAAACTTTTGAAGTTTACAGCCAGCTGCTCCGTTCCCCGGCTTTTCCCAGGGATATCGCATGTGGCTAAAGCCAAACAACGCTGAGAGTTCGATTTCTCTAGGCTTTATGGGACAACATATTCCAATTTTTCATTTCCATTGGCTTTACCGCTGAAAGTTTAGAAGCCAAAAAAAAGCCTCACACTAGTGAGGCTTTGATGGTATCTTGTTAATTTTTATCGCAAGCGTGGCAACGGGCCAGTTCTCCGCGAAGTCGCTTTTCGACCAGCTCATCAATCCGGTCACGAAGCGGTTCCACCCGGATGTTCTGAACCACCTCATGAGCAAAGGCATTCATCAGCATCATGCGGGCATCGGCTTCTCCAATACAGCGGGCACGCAGGTAAAACAGGGCCTCTTCATCAATCTGCCCAATGGTGGCACCATGACTACATTTTACATCATCCGCATCAATAATCAGCTGCGGCTTGGTATTCATTTTGGCCGAGTCGGTCAACAACACATTGTTGTTTCTTTGGAAAGCGTTGGTTTTTTGAGCATCGCGCACCACGTGAATCCGTCCGGTAAAAGCACCTACGGAGTCCTCGTCCAACACATTCTTATACACCTGGTTACTCAAACAATTGGGTACCGCATGTTCGATGTTGGTGAAATTATCAACATGCTGATTTTTGTCGGTGAAGGACATGCCATACAAGTTGGCTTCTGCATGTTCACCAGCCATCTCAACCTTCAAATTGTTCCGAATCAGTCCGCCATGCAAAGTAGCTACGCTGCTTAGCAAGTTCGAATTGGCTTCTTGTCTGAAAAAGGAAGAGTTCACCGAATTGGCCTGATTGTTTTGGTTTTGAATGGTATAGATATCCAGAACGGCATCCTGACCGACAAAAACTTCCGTGACACTGTTGGTCAGAAAATCCACCGGATTCATCGTATGATCGCAAAAGATCACTTTAGCCTGGCTGTTTTTTCCGGCAATAATCAGGTTGCGCTGCGTAGCAAAAACAGGTTCTTCAGCCCGCATCAGGTTAATCACCTGAATAGGCTTTTCGACCACCACCTGATCAGGAACGTACATGAAAAAACCGTCCTGCGCAAAAGCCGTATTTAAGGCCACAATCGGGTCATCGCTCAGGCCTGCCTGACGGTTCAAGTAGTCCTTTACCAGTTCGGGCTGTTCATTGGCAACCTGCTTCAAACTTCCTACAACCACCCCTTTAGGCAAGTTGTTTAATGGTTGATTCTTCGCATAGTACCAACCATTAACCAACAGAACCACATCGGTATCTAACTGCGGAACATCGCAACGGAAGGCTTCATTCAGATCCACATCCACCGGTTGGTACTCCAGCAGGTGCCGGAATGACTTTCCAAAGATCCGCTCAAGGTTGGTGTATTTGTAATTTTCGTTTTTGAAGCCGGGAATTCCCACCTTTTCAAAACGTTTAATTGCAATGTCACGCATCCGGTTGAGCAAGTCGGATGAACCTTCATCCAGCAGGCTGCGGTTTGCATGAAAAAGCTCGGTATATTTTTCGCTTAACGCGACTTTATTTGCTGTCAATGTCATAAACTATGATTTTTTAACCAGTCGTACCCTTTTTCTTCCAACTCCAAGGCCAATTCTTTGCCGGCTGATTTTACAATCTGTCCCTGGTACAAAACATGCACAAAATCCGGAACAATATAGTCTAACAGGCGCTGGTAGTGAGTAATCACAATGGTTGAACGCTCAGGGTGTTTCAAGGCATTTACACCATCAGAAACAATCCGAAGCGCATCGATATCCAGACCGGAGTCTGTTTCATCCAAAATGGCTAGTTTGGGTTCCAGCATGGCCATCTGGAAAATTTCATTTTTCTTTTTCTCCCCGCCGGAAAAACCTTCATTCACCGAACGGTTGGTTAACTGAGAGTCCAGATGAACAAGTTCTTTTTTCTCCCGCATCAGTTTCAGAAACTCACCGGCAGTTAAAGGCTCCAGACCTTTAAATTTGCGCATTTCATTTACTGAGGTTTTGATGAAGTTGACCATCGGTACACCCGGAATTTCTACCGGATACTGAAAGCCCAAAAAGACCCCCATACGGGCACGGTCTTCCGCTGAAAGATCCAACAAATCTTGTCCTTCATAGATCACCTCGCCATCCAGTATCTCGTATTCTTCTTTTCCTGCCAAAACATTACCCAGGGTACTTTTTCCTGAACCGTTGGGTCCCATGATGGCATGTACTTCGCCTGCTTTAATTTCAAGGTTGATTCCTTTCAGGATTTCCTTTCCTTCAATAGCAACTCTTAAATTTTTTATTGTTAGCATGTTATTCTAAGTTTCGCGTTTCGAGCTATGAGTTTCATTTGCAAGCTTCCGTGGTATCTGTGTGCTTTTCCCTCTTCTGCTTTTGAGGGATTGAAATCGGATCAGGCAAGTGATTGCCAGGCAAAAAACTCACTCAAAATCTATGATTTATATATACATTCTATTATCCAACACTTCCTTCTAAACTGATGGCCAGCAGCTTTTGGGCCTCTACGGCAAATTCCATCGGCAGCTTGTTCAACACTTCCTTGGCATAACCGTTCACAATCATTCCAATCGCGTCCTCGGTTGAAATTCCCCGCTGGTTGCAATAGAAAATCTGGTCTTCGCCAATTTTGGAAGTGGTTGCCTCATGTTCCACCACCGATGATTTGTTTCCCACTTCGATGTAGGGGAACGTGTGCGCTCCACAAGTTGATCCTAACAACAAGCTGTCGCACTGTGAAAAATTTCGTGAATTAACGGCTCCGGGCAGTACTTTCACCAAGCCGCGATACGCGTTATTGCTTACGCCGGCTGAAATACCTTTGGAAATGATAGTACTTTTCGTGTTTTTCCCGATATGAACCATCTTCGTTCCGGTGTCGGCCTGCTGGTGATTGTTTGTAACGGCGACGGAATTAAACTCTCCAACGGAGTTGTCGCCCATCAAAATACAGCTTGGGTATTTCCAGGTAATGGCCGAACCGGTTTCCACCTGTGTCCAGCTAATTTTTGAAGAAACACCGCGGCAAATTCCCCGCTTGGTTACAAAGTTGTAAACACCACCTTTTCCTTCTTTATTTCCCGGATACCAGTTTTGAACCGTTGAGTATTTTACTTCGGCCCGATCCAGCGCAATGATCTCAACCACGGCAGCGTGCAATTGATTTTCATCCCGCATGGGCGCGGTACATCCTTCCAAGTAGCTTACGTAGCTTTCGTCTTCAGCCACAATCAAAGTCCGCTCAAACTGGCCGGTTCCGGCTGCATTGATCCGAAAGTAAGTAGACAACTCCATGGGGCAACGAACTCCTTTGGGAATATAGCAGAAAGAACCATCGGAGAAGACAGCTGAGTTTAAAGCGGCAAAAAAGTTATCAGAGGTGGGAACAGCCATTCCCAAGTATTTTTTGATCAAGTCAGGATGTTCCTGCACGGCCTCGCTGAAAGAGCAAAAGATAATGCCTTTCTCTGCCAGGGTTTCCTTAAAGGTCGTTTTAACCGACACACTGTCAATGACCGCGTCAACAGCCACGCCAGCCAACACCTTCTGCTCCTCCAGTGGAATTCCAAGCTTGTTGAAGGTTTCGATCAAATCCGGATCTACTTCATCCAGACTCTCATACTGCGGTTTTGTTTTAGGGGCTGAATAGTAAATGATATCCTGAAAGTCAATGGGTGGAATCTTCAGATAAGCCCAATCCGGCATGGGCATTTCCAGCCACTTACGATAGGCATCCAACCGAAACTGCAGCATAAACTCAGGTTCATTCTTTTTAGCCGAAATCACCCGAATAACATCTTCATTTAAGCCTTTGGGAATTGATTCTGACTCAAAATCAGAGACAAATCCAAATTTATATTCTTGCGAGGTTACCTCATGTAATATCTTGTCTTGTTCTTCCATTATCCCACTTTTATACGTTACTTTTTCCGCTTGTAATAACAAACTTTAAAATAGACTGTTTAAAAATAATTGCAAAGATAAGGAAGTAAAGCTATTTTTGCAGGCGAAAACACTTAAATCCACACCTTAAGGTCTGATATTTAAAAAATGGATAATACTAAAAATCAAACAGCACTCTCTACTCTCGGCGAATTTGGACTCATTGACCGACTGACTCAAGCCGTCCAAATTCAACACAAGAGCACGATCAAAGGCGTTGGAGATGATGCTGCCGTACTTCGCTTTGATGACAAACAAATTGTTGTAACGACTGATCTCCTGACGGAGGGCATTCACTTCAACCTGATGTATGTCCCTCTCAAGCATCTAGGCTACAAAGCAGTGGTGGTTAATTTATCCGATGTTTTTGCCATGAATGCCCAACCTCGTCAAATTACCGTTTCACTGGCTATTTCCAGTAAATTTTCGGTGGAAGCGATTGATGAGTTGTATGCCGGTATTCATCTGGCCTGCGAAAAATATGGCGTCGATTTGGTGGGTGGCGACACCACCAGCTCGCTAACCGGGCTGACCATCAGCATAACTGCCATTGGCGAAGCCAACGCCGAGGATGTGGTTTACCGCAGCGGTGCTCAGCTGAACGATTTGATTTGTGTTTCAGGCGACTTGGGAGGAGCTTACATGGGCCTTCAACTACTGGAGCGTGAAAATGAAGTGTTCAAAGTAAACCCGAAAGAGCAGCCCAAACTGGAAGGCTACGATTACATTCTGGAGCGCCAGCTTAAGCCCGAAGCCCGTGCCGATGTCATTAGCGCCCTGAAAAGACTGGGTGTTAAACCAACGGCCATGATTGACATTTCGGATGGCTTGTCGTCTGAAATTATGCACATCTGCAAAAAATCCAATGTGGGCTGCAGCATTTACGAAGAGAAAGTTCCGCTGGATTTTCAAACCAAGAAATTTGCTGAAGAGCTAAGCATCAACCCCCTTGTGGCTGCCCTGAATGGTGGCGAAGACTATGAGTTGCTGTTTACCATTCCCCTGGCCGATCATGACAAAATAAAGAATGATCCGGACATTACCGTCATTGGGCACATTACCGAAGCCAGTGGCGGAACCAACATGATTACCGGTACCGGAACAGCCATCGCGCTGCAGGCTCAGGGCTGGAACCCGATTTAACCAGCTCCTGCCAATATTCCGGCAATAAGAAATACAGTAAAAAAAGAAATCCGGCCCAATGACAAAGCCGGATTTCAAACTGAATTAACTGAAATTAATTACCTGCCATAGAAATGGGAATTGACGAAAGCAAGGTAATATTTTGAAGATCGGAATAATCGTATAGGTAAAATCCGCCGTCACCAACCATAAAGAGGTAGTCATTCAAAGGAATTACATCATAGGTGTTGATATCCTCAAATTCGGCCAATAAGTGATACCCAATCTGTAGAGGATCCGATGCATCAAGAACTTTTAAGCCAGCATCTCCATCACAAATAAACAGCACGTCACCATCAATCCCCAAACCGTGCGGGTTGGCCATGGAATAAGTGGCAATAGGTGTTAGCTGCGAGTAATCATCATTCATTCGAATAACATCCAGCCGGTTGACTGAACGTCCGCAAGCACCGCCATCATGCAGTGTTACATAAGCTAAATCATCCTGCACCACTACTGGATCGCAACTTGTAATATGCTGATATCGACTAACATATTTGGGGCTCTGCTCAATCTCCAGGCTGTATATCAACATGCCTGTGGTTGTTCCAAAAAACAAATGATCGTTATAAATAAACATCGTTTCAACATTCCACCCAATGTTGTTCGAGCCTAATTCCTGCGGATTCTCCAGATCGGCAATCTGGAACGTGTACAGGGTACTATTATCCACCGTATAAAGATAATCCTTGTACAGGCCAAAGCGAGCCATTGATCCCCCAACACCAAAGGTGGTTCCACTGCCTCCGCCAACACCGGAGTTCGTCAAAAAGCTACCGCCTGTTTCCAAACGATCAGAGAAACTATCGTAATAATAGATGGGGTAATAGTTCCGCTCAATTTCGCGCTTAACCTTCTTTATTTCCCAATCTACAACAACGCCCAATTCATCATCCACCTCTCCCAAACGGTATTCCGAATCGTACTCAGGCAACATGTATGGGAAAATATCTTCAACGCGTCCCACTTCCTTCACCAAGGCTAAATCAGCCACATCCACAGCGACCAAATCAATATAGCTATCGGCATACAAAACATTCTCTTTGATTACAATGTCCACATTCCCGGGAATTGCAATAAATCCAACAGAATTTGGACTTGCAGGGTCTGACACATCGACCACATGAACTCCTTTCATCACCTCATTAATAAAGATGTAGTTATCTTTGAAATAGATCTTCCCCGGGTTTTCAATATCCCGGGCACTTTCCATTTTTACAGCATTGCGCAAATCGGCATAGCTCATGTAAACCGGCGAGTTTCCCAAATAAGTTTCAACAATTTTATCTTCGCAGCCTGCAAACACTACCGCAACAAACAACAGGCAACTGTATATCCATTTTGTATTCATTTCTCTCAATTTACTAGTTAAACAGAATACCTATCCGTATCGTCAGGCGATTATACTCCCGCTCCAACTTATACTCGTCTTTTCCACCCTCAAAACTCACTTGGTGAAAACGATACCCAAATGACATCATCAAGGCCAGGTTTTCATTGAGTTGATTCACCATGCCGAAGCTAGGACTAAGTATAAATCCACCTTGACAATCCAACTTTTGAGCAGCGTAATAAGAGCTTGACCAAGGCATAATATCGTAGTAATAATTAGAGCCCACCATGATATTATCGTCGAGCGGGAAAAGATAACCCGCCTGAACTCCAACAAAAGGGGTAAACATCGACTCACGAAAATGGTACTCCAGGTTCCCAAAAACAGGCAAGTACGACTCCTCCAAAAAATCGACACCAGCCCCCACGCCAGCATACCAGTTCGGTAACACTTTTAAGTTGAAAGATGCGTCGAATGAAAAGGGCTTTGATTTATCGTTGGATGAACTTCCGATAAGCAAACCGCCGGTCGTTTTGATGAAGTAAGATTTCTGACCGCTTAAAATCGTCGAGGAGAATTTTGAACTTACAGAGTCGATTTCTGATGTCTGGAAAACCCAGGTATCCTTGCCCGAACGGACAACCACTTTTTCATCATCAACCGGGATCTGCTGTCCTTTCTGCACGGTCCCATTTTTTAGGTAGATCACTTCTTTTTTTTGAGCATGAGCCGTCCCCATTGCCAATAAAAAAGCAAGCAAACAGACTAGTTGTTTCATAAGTTTATTTTGGTGTTTGTTTGGCTTTAAGATGTTTGTTGATAAAAAAAGGTTGCGTGAGAAGATTCTTTTTCTGGCACTTACAGCCAACAAATCAGATACAGCAAGCGAAATAAGGAATTTGTTTATATCTTTCTTTTACTAAATCAACACCTCCAAGCATGTGTTATTGAAAGCAAATTCTCATATTCTTCCTGGCATTTACCCCTATTCTAACACAAGGTCAAACCGCTCAAAAAAAATACCGAATCAGTTTTACTGAGGAACTATCATAATAGTGACTTTTTTAAAAGTAAGAGAACAGCTCCTGCCAACTAGCTTCGTTTAACCTGAAAAATATCACTACGCCGGTCTTTCAAGTTCCGCACACTTCCAAACTGATTTAATTCCCGAAGCAGGTCAATATCCACATCGGCTATTACAATCATCTCGGTGTTGGGAGTTGCTTCTGCCTTTATTCCATTCATGGGGAAGGAAAAATCACAGGGCGTAAAAACCATCGACTGCGCATACTGAATATCCATGTTGTGCACCTTGGGAAGATTCCCAACGCCACCAGCAATCGCCACGTAGCACTCATTCTCGATTGCACGGGCCATCGCACAGTTGCGCACGCGTGAATAGCCATTCTGGGTATCCGTCAAAAAAGGAACAAACAAAATATCAACCCCTTCATCGGCCAGCAAACGGCCCAATTCGGGGAACTCTACATCGTAGCAAATCAGTACGCCAATTTTTCCACAGTCCGTTTCAATCGCTTTAAGCTCCGATCCGCCCTGCATCCCCCAAACCTTAGCTTCATCAGGCGTTACATGCAGCTTTTCAAACCGATCAACCGAACCATCGCGTTTGCAAACATAGCCGACATTGTATAAGCGGTCATTTACCATTTCAGGCATGCTACCCGTAATGATGTTAATATTGTACGAAATGGCCAACTCAGAAAACCGTCGAATAATTTCATCGGTATGCTTAGCTAGCTCACGGATGGCTTCCGGCTCGCTTAAATGGTTATTTTCGGCCATCAAAGGAGCCATAAAAAACTCGGGAAATAAGGCAAAATCAGAGCGATATCCCGAAACCGCATCTACAAAATATTCTGCCTGATTCATCACATCATCCAGGTTTTTATAAGGACGCATTTGCCACTGAATCAATCCCAGTCGCACAATCTTTTTGTTGATTACCGGCTTCCGGCTTTCTTCTTCGTAATAAATATTGTCCCATTTGAGCAGAACAGCATAATCGTTGGAAGCCTCATCTCCTTCCAGGTAGTTCTTTAGGATTTTTGACGGATAAAAGTCATTCGAAATCTGAAAATTGAACACGGGATCCTCAATCTCCTTACGCCTGACTTTGGCAATGTATTCCTTGGGAGACATTTGGTCAGCGTATTTATGGTAATTGGGAATTCGCCCGCCAAAAGCAACGCCTTTCAGGTTTAATCGCTCACAAAGTTCTTTCCGGTAATCGTATAAACGCCGGCCAAGCCTTAAACCACGAAACTCAGGACGAATGAAAACCTCAATTCCATAGAGCAAATCGCCTTCCGGATTATGGGTATTAAACGTATAGTTTCCGGTAATTTTCCTGTAGGTATGCTGACTGCCGAACTTCGTTGAATCAACAATGATGGAGAAGGCACATCCCGCAATTTGGCCATTGACTTTCACCACTACCTGTCCCTCCGGAAAGCGGTTGATTAAAGTCTTCAGATGCGGTTTCAGCCAATAAGAGTCGGGCATTTCCGGATACGACTCAATCAAGGCTTGTTTCAACTCTTCATAATCACTGAGCTTTAAAAACGACAGCTCAATATTCTCAATTTCATTTGCACTTGTCATATGCCAATAATCTCTTTAAACACTATTTTCAGTTCTTTCAACAGCTAACCGGCAGCTAAAGTTAGAACGAGTCCTCTAGAAAAAAAATATTCCGGGAATATTTTAAATAGACGACTTACTGGGAAACACAGAATTCCTCCCGAGAGAATGCCTTACACCAACCGTTGTTCACTACAATGTCTTTTCCGGTTCAACAAAGCATTAAACACCTCATTTTTTTTCAAAAACGACAAAATCAACCTCCATTATACTGAAGATCAACAAACAACAACTAATACCATCTGGTGAAT
The DNA here is from genome assembly GCF_050589705.1 of Sunxiuqinia rutila. NCBI lineage: Bacteria > Pseudomonadati > Bacteroidota > Bacteroidia > Marinilabiliales > Prolixibacteraceae > Sunxiuqinia > Sunxiuqinia rutila. The sequence goes on along the minus strand of NZ_JBNGOT010000018.1, from coordinate 83,800 downwards.
TCGGAATTAAAAGCTTACCTACAATCCAACATCAATAATTCATTAACATTTATTAACAAACAAGTTATCCCTTCTACAAATACTACAAACAAAGGAGTGTAAGATTTTTAAAATCACATTTGTTTAATCCCTGCGCAAAATACATAAACACTTTTAGCTTGCGATCCGTTTATAAGATTGAATTCAAAAACTTAACGACGATGAAAACACTTGAAAACACAAAATTGAATCTATCCAGGTTTTTTTCCCTGGTTTTTGCGCTTGTTCTATCACTAACATTTGTAAGTTGTAATGATGACGATGATCCGGTCATGCCAGAAATCACTTCTCCTGTTGATATTGCCGCATCCCTGCAACAGATTACTGATGACCCGGCCACCTATTCCGGTCAAATTTCCGATTCGAAGCGTCAAATGCTTATTGCCCAGAATCCAAAATTTAACACCCTGATTGCCGCTATCGGAAAAGCTGGTCTGGCAGGTACAATAGCCGAAAGCAATTTAACCGTCTTTGCTCCAACTGATCAGGCGTTTGAAGAGTTATTCTCAGCACTCGGAGTCAATGGAATTGATGCACTGACAGCCGAGCAACTGAGTCCAATCCTTCTTTACCATGCCGTTGCAGGCCGTGTACTAGCCGGCGACTTGTCAAATGGTTTGGTTGAAACTGCCAACGGTGCCTACATCACCGTGGACAAATCCAATGGAGTGATGATTGACGAGGCATCGGTTGAGCTGCATGACCTACCAGCCAAAAACGGAGTTATTCACATTGTTGATAAAGTATTACTACCTCCTTCCATGGACCTGGTGGATAAGGCGATAAGCTTTGCTCCTGAATTCTCCATACTGGTAGATGCTGTGGTGAAAGCCGACCTGGCAACCACCCTGGCCGAAGGTGGACCTTTCACCGTATTTGCCCCAACCAATGCTGCTTTCGAAGCGTTGTTTGCTGAGCTTGGCGTAGGTGGCGTAGCCGACCTGACAGCTGAGCAATTGACTCCGATTTTACTTTACCACGTGGTTGACGGAAGTGTGTTCTCCTTCGATTTGGAAGCCGGATCAGTACCCACGCTGAATGGCGAAACTGTTGAAGTAGACCTTTCCAGCGGTGTCATGATCAATGATGCCAATGTGATCATTGCTGATCAACAAGCAACCAATGGTGTTATTCACGCCATCGACAAAGTATTATTGCCTCCGACTGATTTGGTCAGCACGGCGATTAGCTTCAATCCTGAGTTCTCGATTCTGGTGGATGCTGTGGTGAAAGCCGACCTGGCAACCACCCTGGCCGAAGGTGGACCATTCACCGTGTTTGCTCCTACCAATGCCGCATTTGAAGCCTTGTTTGCTGAGCTTGGCGTAGGTGGTGTAGCCGACCTGACTGCCGATCAGTTAACTCCGATTTTACTGTATCATGTGGTTGACGGAAGTGTTTATTCCACTGATTTGGCCAATGGCTTTGTGCCTACCTTGAGCGGATCAGCCGTTGAAGTTGACCTTTCCGGTGGGGTAATGATCAACGACGCCAATGTGGCCATTGCCGATGTGAAAGCAACCAACGGGGTAATTCACGCCATCGACAAAGTGCTGCTTCCGCCAAGCATGAACCTGGTTGAAACCGCCCTGAGCTACGATCCAGAGTTCTCCATCCTGGTTGCTGCCGTTCAAAAAGCTGATTTGGTGAGCACCTTAGCTGAAGGAGGCCCATTTACCATCTTTGCGCCAACCAACCAGGCCTTTGCCGACTTATTGGAGGAGCTGGGTCCCGATTTCAACAGTCTGGATGACATTCCGGTAGAACTCTTAACCGACGTATTGCTTTACCATGTGGTTGATGGCCGCGTGTACTCAAGCGACCTGGAGTCCGGAACAGTAACGACTAAAAACGGAACGTTTGAACTGGATCTTTCCACACTAACCATTACCGATGCCAACGAGCGTGAGTCGGGTCTGGTTAGCGGACTGCTGAACGTACAAGCCACCAACGGAGTGATTCACGTCATCGACAAAGTGATTCTTCCATAAAACACAATCGAAATACGCCAAAAACAATAAACATTTCAGAAAGAAAAGGGAATCTCTAACCAGGGATTCCTTTCTTTTTTGTCAGAAAACTTAGGCTAATAAGCACTCCTGGCCGACTTGGAATACTCCGGAAATTTTACAGCGTCCTTTAAGTACGGGCTTGGCCTGAAACTAATGTTTGCCGATTTGATTAACCGAAAGTCATCGGTTCGAGGCTCATCCAAGGCATGGCTCTTCAGGTTCAAGCTGAAAGTTCCCAGCTCGCCCAATTCAACCGTACGATTATCCAACAACAATTGAGGAATCAGATCAACCAAACCAACCAGGTTGGCAATGATATCGGCCCGGCTTAGCGTTGACCGGCTGGCCAGCATATCTGCCACTTGATTCAAACTCACTTTCTCCCGATCACAAGCCCTCGCATAATATTTATAGGCACCTCCGCCTTTTACTCCAGGGCTCGCCTGCCGAATCAAACAATACTTTACGCTCATAATTTCAGGCGTTAAAAAGTTATTAACAATTGTTAGTTTTTATTTTAATACGTATCAAATTATAAAATGATACCTGTTAAAATAAAATTTGACAAGTATTAAAAATTTCTCCTGTCCGGAGGGAAGTAACAAGCGTACCCAATGTTTTCGACTTGATTTCGCTATCGTATATTTCTGAAGTCAGCTTATTCCTTTAGAAACTCCACCAGTGGCCCGATAAACCGGTCAAAGGCTTCAATGTGGGGCAAGTGTCCCACATTGTCCAGTTCAATCAAACGGGCATTGGGGATTTGCTGTTGGGTGCGTCGGCCCAGTTCGGGATAGTTGCCCATGGTTGCCCTTACGTCATCACTCACCAGTGGCTTTCCAAGCGCTGTCCGGTCGCGTTGGCCAATAATTAGCAAGGTGGGTGATTCAATGTGCTTAAACTCATAGCATACCGGTTGCGTAAAAATCATGTCATAAGTCAGGGCTGCATTCCACGCAATACGCGGATAATCGATGTTCAGCGTCCAGCCGGCCAGCAGGTTGACCCACTCGTCGTATTTGGGTTGCCAGTTGTTATCGTAGTAACTCTCCAACTGGTATTTCCGGATCCCTTCATAGGTTTTTCCCAGCTCGTAGGCATACCACCATTGTACTGGCTGGTAAGGCACTTTCAGCTTCCAGTCTTCCAGTCCGATGGGATTGGCCAAAATCAACTTGTCGGTTTGTTCCGGGTACATCAGTGCGAAACGGGTAGCCAGCATGCCGCCCATGGAGTGTCCGAGTACACTAATTTTTTCAATCCCCAGATCGTCGAGCAAGGCCTTGGTGTTGGCAGCCAGTTGCTGAAACGTGTACTGGTAATGTTCCGGTTTTGACGATTTTCCAAAACCAATCTGGTCGGGAATAATCACACGAAAACCCTGTTCTCCGGCCAAAACAGTTGCAGTTTCGCGCCAGTACGCACCATTAAAGTTCTTGCCGTGAAGCAGCAAAATGGCTTGACCATTAGGGTTAGCCGGCCTTACGTCCATAAAGGCCATTTGGTAGCTTTCGTTTTGGCTTTCGATGCTGAGGTAATTCACATCAAAAGGGTACGCGTAGTTTTCGAGGTTGATACCAAGGGCTTTCAGCCCAGTTTGTTGGGCCGAAATACTGAGGCTGATTACAAGCGCCACAATCAGCAATAATGGTTTATGGAATTTCATGATGTTCCTGTTTTTATAGTACAGTAGTTTAAAACAGGAAGCGCTGCGGATGGTTTAGAGGCGAATTGTTCTTTTATTGGGGCTGGTTTGCGTTAGCCTTGATCCAGCAGGCTTTTATCCAGCTGATCGCTTTTAGTAAATCCCTGCCGGATGGCAAAGAACAGTTGCAGAATATTACTGAGCAGGCTGTTGAAAAAGATAATCACCATCACCATAATCTGGTATTTCACAGCCAGCACCGGATCGGAACCACCAAGGATCTGTCCGGTCATAACACCAGGAAGCGACACCAGCCCCACCGTAGCCATGGTCGCCAGGTTGGGAGCCATCGCCATGCGAATCGCTTCTTTCATAAAAGGGCGGGCAGCCTCCTGTTTCGAAGCACCGTTGCCCAGTAAGAAACAGTAGGTTTTCTCTTCTTTTCGAATGCTGTTGAAAAAGGTCTTTAAGGCCACAATGTTTGACTTGAGCGTATTGCCCAGCATCAGGCCCGCCACAGGAATCAGCACATCGGCCTGAAAAATATGCTCGAGCTGCACAATGGCCCAGTTGAAATAAAGCAAGGTAAGCAAAGTAGGCAGCAACATGGCGATAAAAGTAGGCACCAACAGCTTTTTCAGCCGCAACGAAGAACTTCGAATACCCGAGTGGGCGGCAAACAAAACCATCAGTAGGATGTAAGCCAGATTAACCAGAATATGGTCGAGTAAAAAAATGTATTTCAGGTAAAGGGCAACAAAGCTAAGCTGCACCAACATGCGAACCACCGAAACCAACAGCTGCTTGTTTATTCCCAGCTTAAACCACCAGATCAGCAGGATGCTTGGTGCAATCAGCAGCAAGCCAAACACCAATCCGCTAATGGGTATGGTGGCCGCGTTCATGTGATTAAATTCGTGATTACTTTCATTTCGGGAATTTGCCAGGCCGGGTCATGGCTGACACAGATGACGGTCTTCCGGGTTTGGGCAACATAGTCGATGAACCGCTGCTTTTGCTTTTCGTCCATGGCCGAAGTAGGCTCATCAAGCAACAGAACAGGACGGTCGAGCAGTTGGATCAGCGCCCAGCCCAACCGCTGCCGCTCGCCTCCCGAGATGATGCTGGTATTTTTAGTCAGCAGTGCTTCGGGCAAGTCAAAAGCCCGTAACTTCTCCAGCAACTTTTCTTCGGAATAGGCAACATGCTTATTCGAGTCGAATTGAAAGATTTCCTGAAAAACATCGCGCACCTTTCCATTGGGAAAATCAACATCCTGGCTCAAGTAGGCCATCTGGCTGCGAATCTTTTGAATACTTTCCGGGCTGATCGCTTTCTTCTTATAAAACAGCTGACCGGAATCGGAATCAATAAAGCCCAGAATCAGCCGCAGCAAACTGGTTTTTCCACTTCCGGACTGAGCTGCCAGCAATACCTTATCGCCCTTGGCAATACGAAGGTTGAAGTTTTTCAGCAACTGCTTATTTCCAAGCCTGAGAGACACATCCTTGAATCGTATCATGAGGAAAGAGTATGGAAAAAGTAAGACAAAAAAAGCCGGAACATGTCCGGCTATATCTTGAAAAAGGCACAAACACATGACCATTGTTGGATTGCATTTTATGTAATCGCATGCTCATGGTTTTACCTGATTAGGTTTTATGAATCACTCTTTAGCTTGCCTTTAAACGGTGGGCATGAGCGGGATCAAGTTTTCCCTCCGCATACTCCCGGGTAATCACAAGGCTTTTAATTCCATCGGAAGGACTGTCGAACATGGCATCAATCATGATACTTTCACAAATTGAGCGCAATCCGCGGGCTCCCAAACTGAATTCCACCGCTTTATCGACAATGAATTCCAAGGCATCCTCTTCAAACGTCAAGTCAATGTCGTCCAGCTTAAACAGCTTAATGTATTGCTTGATAATTGAGTTTCGGGGCTCTGTCAAAATGTTGCGCAGCGCCTTGCGATCCAGTGGTTCCAAGTAGGCCAACACGGGCAGACGGCCAATGATTTCAGGAATCAAGCCAAAGCTTTTCAAATCCTGAGGAGCAATGTACTGCAACATGTTGTCGCGGTCCAGGTTGTCCACCAGCTTTTGCGCGCCAAAACCAACCACCGAGGTATTCAGGCGTTTGGCAATTTTCTTTTCAATGCCATCAAAAGCACCACCACATACAAACAGGATGTTCTTGGTGTTGACCGGAATCATTTTCTGCTCCGGATGCTTACGTCCTCCCTGCGGTGGAACGTTCACAATGGCACCTTCAAGCAATTTCAGCAAACCTTGCTGAACACCTTCGCCCGACACGTCGCGGGTAATGGAAGGGTTATCACCTTTACGGGCAATTTTATCCAGCTCATCAATAAAGACAATACCACGCTCGGCTGCCTCTACGTTGTAGTCGGCTGCCTGCAGCAAACGGGTCAACAAACTTTCAATATCTTCACCCACGTAGCCGGCTTCGGTTAATACCGTCGCGTCAACGATGGTGAACGGGACATGCAACATTTTTGCAATGGTGCGGGCCAGCAAGGTTTTACCGGTACCGGTTTGTCCTACCAGAATGATGTTTGATTTTTCAATCTCAGTCTCATCACTGGTCACCTTTTGGGTCAAGCGTTTGTAGTGGTTATACACCGCAACAGCTAAGGTCCGTTTGGCCTGATCCTGTCCAATTACGTATTGATCGAGAAAATCCTTAATTTCTTTTGGCTTCAACAGCTTCAACCCTGCGAGGTCAAATTCACTGTCGTGTTTCAGCTCTTCCTCAATAATAGCATAAGCTTGTTCAATGCAGTGGTCGCAAATATGACCATCCATCCCGGCAATCAACAAGTTAGTATCTTTCTTCTCTTTTCCGCAAAAAGAACATTTATCCATGATCTACTCCTCTGTTGCTATGCTTATTTATTCCTGATTAAAATATCGTCAATCATGCCATACTCTTTGGCCTCTTCCGAGGTCATCCAGTAGTCGCGATCAGCGTCTTTCTCTACTTGCTCGTAGGGGTTTTCTGAATGTTTGGCAATGATATCGTATAGTTCTTTCTTCAACTTCATAATCTCACGCGCTGTGATCTCGATATCAGACGCTTGTCCTTGTGCACCACCCATGGGTTGGTGAATCATGATCCGTGAGTGTTTCAATGCTGAGCGTTTGCCTTTGGTTCCGGCAGTCAGCAATACGGCTCCCATCGAAGCAGCCATACCGGTACAAATCGTCGCAATGTCCGGTGATATATATTGCATGGTATCGTAAATGCCGAGTCCGGCATGAACAGAACCTCCAGGACTGTTGAAATAGATCTGAATGTCCTTGCTTGGATCAGTCGACTCTAAAAACAGTAACTGAGCCTGGATGATATTGGCGATGTAATCATCAATCGGTGTTCCTAAAAAGATGATCCGGTCCATCATCAAGCGGGAGAACACATCCATTGAAGCAACGTTCAATTGTCTTTCTTCGATGATGTAGGGCGTCAGACTGTTGGTGAACAGCGAGTCGTAACGATGCATGTTCAAGCTACTAATCCCCATGTGCCCCTGGGCATATTTATGAAATTCTTTTTTATCGTTCATCTCTTTAAATTCTGGTTAAAAAAAAACTTTGTAAACTCCGGTTTCGCAATGCTTTCGACACAGAGTGCCATTGAAAGCCAAAAACGGAGTTTACAAAGTTATAAAATTATGCTATTTGCCTAAGCAGCAGTCGAATTATTTTTCGAGTAATTCGTTAAACTTGTCATGGCTGATTGGTTTCTCATCCAGGTTAACGTTTTCCTTGATGATGGCCATGATTTTATCCTCCTGTACTTTGGTTGTGATGCGACGTCTTTCTTCTTCGTTTTGAAGAATCTGATCGGCATAAGCACTCAATTGCTCGTCTGGCATGCTGAACATACCGTACTGACGGAATTGCATAGCTGCAACTTCTTTAGCCATTGCTTTCACTTCCTCAGGCTTAATGTCTACTTCGTTATCTTTTGCAATGCGATCTTTAATCAACTGCCAGCGAAGGTCTTTCATGAAATTATCGAAATCAGCTTCGATCTGCTCGTCAGTCAACTCGTTGTTTGTTTCTTTCAACCAACGTTTCAGGAATTCTTCCGGCAATTCAATGTCGATTTTTTCAACCAAAATGTCACGGCTGTCGATGTTGAATTTGTAGTCGCTTGAATATTTCAGTTGCTCTTCGATATCAGCTTTCAGCTTGTTACGGAAATCTTCTTCCGTTTTGATTTCAGTTTCTTCACCAAAGGCTTTTTTGAACAAGTCTTCGTTGATTTCGGCTTTTTTGAATCGCAGAATTTCTGAAATGGTGAATTTGAAGTCTCCTTCGATGTTTTCAGCTTCTTCGTGCGAGATATTCAGCATATGACCCACTTCGTGTTTATTTTCATAAACTTTGATTGGATCGAACACAATTGTATCGCCTACTTTTTTACCTTGAATGGCTTGTTTAACCTCTTCGTCTTTCATCACATCAACTGCGATGATTACTTGCTCGGCTTTGATACCATCTTCCAGCTCATTTCCTTCGGCATCCAACTGCACAAAGTTTCCGCGGATAGTATCTTTTTCTTCAACGGCATCAACCGTTTCATTTTCTCCAAAACGTCCGGTATATGAATCTACCTGCTGATCGATCATTTTATCATCTACTTCGATCTGGTAGTAAGGGTATTTTTTGCGCTTATCGAATTTCACTTCAACTTCAGGAGCAACGGCTACATCAAAAGCAAATTCGAAATCTTCAGCTGTTTCCCAAGAGAACTCAGGTGTTTTTTCTTCGTTTGGAAGGGGCTCTCCAAGAATATTCAATTTCTCGTCAACAATGAATTTTGACAAGTTATTTGACAACATCTTATTTACCTCTTCAGCCAGAATTGCTTTTCCGTACATCTTTTTAACCAAACCGGCAGGTACTTTCCCTGGTCTGAATCCAGGCATGTTGGCTTTTTTACGATATTCTTTTAGTTTTTCGTTTACTGTTGCTTCGTAATCGCTTTTTTCAATTTTAACAGTAATAATCGCATTTAGCTCGTTGATGTTCTCTTTTGTAATATTCATATAAATCCGCTTATGATTTTGGAAAAAGTTCAAGTAACCAAATAGTTAACTCTTATTGTCAAGTTAAACTAAAGCCTATAAATCAATAAAAACCGCATGCTCAGATTTTTTTCAATCAAGCACTACGGTTATTTTTGTTGTTTGGTGCGGGCGAAGGGACTCGAACCCCCACGTCAAAGACACTAGATCCTAAGTCTAGCGCGTCTACCAATTCCGCCACGCCCGCTAATTGCGGTGCAAATGTATGTTATTTTTTTTATTCGCCAAACAGTTTTAAAAGTTTTCTTGAAAAAAAATGGCTTGTTTTTTCCATTACCGCAAGGTGAAGTTCTGTCCCAGGTAAACCCGTCGCACATCTTCATCATTGGCCAGGTCTTCGGCGGAGCCAGCCTTCATAATTGATCCTTCGAACAATAGGTAAGAACGATCGGTAATCGACAGGGTTTCGTGCACGTTGTGGTCGGTAATTAATACCCCAATATTTTTTTCTTTCAGGGTCATCACAATTTCCTGAATATCTTCCACGGCAATGGGGTCTACCCCTGCAAAGGGCTCATCAAGTAAAATAAATTTCGGGTCAATGGCCAAGGCCCGTGCAATCTCCGTACGGCGACGCTCCCCTCCGGACAATTGAAAGCCTTTACTTTTCCGGATATGCTGCAATCGAAACTCTTCCAGCAGCGATTCCATCTTTTCCTTTTGATAACTTTTCGAATAGCTAGTCATTTCGAGCACTGCCCGCAAGTTATCTTCAATACTCAGTTGCCGAAAGACGGATGCTTCCTGCGCCAGATACCCAATGCCCAGCTGAGCACGCTTGTATACCGGAAGTTTGGTAATATCGCGGTCGTCCAAAAACACTTTCCCCGAAAGCGGTTGAATCAAGCCAACAATCATATAAAAAGAGGTTGTTTTTCCGGCCCCATTGGGCCCAAGCAATCCAACGATCTCCCCTTGGTTTACCTCAATGGAAACTCCTTTTACAACAGTTCTTTTTCGGTACTTCTTGACAATGTTCTCGCCCCGTAATTTCATAATATCTATTCGCTTATCGCTTGTTGTGTAATTCTACTATATCGATTCCAGGTTTTCCTCTGCTTTTTTGTTCACCCGGCGCGAAATAATGATACCTATTTCATACAGGAAAGCCAAAGGAATACAAACCATAATCTGACTGAACACATCCGGAGGCGTGATGATTGCTGACAACAGCAACAGCGCCACGTAAGCATGTCTCCGGTAGTTTTTCATCAATTCAGGAGTTAAAATCCCAATCTTACTCAGGAAATAAACAAAGATAGGTAATTCAAAAATAACCCCGCTGGCCAGACTGATCGAGGTCACCGTACCGATATACGACCGCATATTGATCTGGTTGATCACTTCACTCGATATGGAATAAGACCCTAAAAAGTGAATGGAAAGCGGAACAATTAAATAATAGCCAAACAATACGCCGAGAATAAACAAAACGGACATATAAATAACAGCACCACCTGAATGACGGCGTTCCTTGTCATACAACGCCGGGCTTATAAACCGCCAGATCTCATAAAAAACATAAGGCGACGAAACAATCAAGCCGGCAATGATCGAGGTCATCACGTGGGTCATGAAGTTGTCGGCCATTTTTATACTAATCAGCTGCAGCTCGGTATTGTTAATTCGAAGCGAATCGGTTCCAGTAAGTTCTGCCAGCTTGGCAAACATCCGATTGGTCCAAAAATCGGCTGTTTTCGGATTGAAAATCACCGTGTCGAAAATAAAATCTTTGTTGATAAAAGCTAAGACCGCAAACAGGACAATGGCCAGAAAAGCACGGATCAAATGCCACCTTAATTCTTCCAGATGTTCAAGAAACGACATTTCTTCCTGTGGGTCTTTTTTGCTCTTTTTCTTATTGGATTTTTGATTCTCAGAATATTTTGTCTCAGTCATTATCGGCAATTTGGTTCAGAAAAAAGATTTAAAATTAGCTGTTTAAAAATCACGACAAATATAGTTTATATTACGGATTAAGCTTTTGTGTGAGGTCTTAATTTTTACCTGACAAAAAGAAAATCCCAAATTTTGACACACTCCTTCCAGCCATCAACCTGACAACCTCAGACTTTCAAATTGAGTGATTAACGAATAGAAAGCGCAAAAAGAATGATTTATGATTGCTTTCAATCACTTCTCCAGCCTACACATGCTTCGGGCAGTCTCAAGGACTACAACCAACTAAATACCAACAGAATACTACTCACGCTCTTTCAACTTGGCGTTATTTAAAAAAATCATTGCGAAATGAAGCATATTTTATCTATCTTAGATTCTGCGATTGTAAAAAGAAAAAGGTTTAACGTAAACAAATTCAGGCTTTTATGAAGAATGAGCTATCATTAACCGAGCAACTCCAAAAGTATTTTGGTTTTGATCGGTTTAAGGGTCAGCAGGAAGAGGTCATCAAAAGTGTTCTTGATGGGAAGGATTCTTTTGTGCTGATGCCTACGGGGGGAGGAAAGTCATTGTGCTATCAGTTGCCTGCGTTAATAATGGAAGGGACTGCTATTGTTATATCACCACTGATAGCACTAATGAAGAATCAGGTTGATTCAATCCGAAGTTTTGGTACGGACGATGGAATTGCCCACTTTTTAAATTCTTCATTAACCAAAGTGGCTATTCAAAATGTGAAAGATGATGTGCTTGCCGGAAAGACAAAACTGTTGTATGTCGCTCCGGAGTCATTGACCAAACAGGACAATATTGATTTTTTAGCCAAAGTCAATATCTCTTTTTATGCCATTGATGAAGCACACTGTATCTCTGAGTGGGGTCACGACTTTAGGCCCGAGTATCGACGAATTCGCCCCATTGTCCTGGACATCGGGGCGGCTCCAATTATGGCGTTGACGGCTACCGCCACGGCCAAAGTACAACATGACATCCAGAAAAACCTGGGCATGCTGGATGCGCGCGTGTTCAAGGCCTCCTTTAACAGGCCAAATCTTTACTACGCGGTCAAGCCCAAAATCAAACCGGAAACTCAAATCATTCGGTTTATCAAGGAAAATGAAGGAAAGTCGGGCATCATCTATTGCCTAAGCCGCAAACGAGTGGAAGAACTGGCCGAAGCGCTGCAGGTTAACGGCATCAAAGCCCTGGCCTACCACGCTGGCATGGACTCCGCTACCCGTTCCGGGAATCAGGATAAATTTCTGATGGAAGAAGTGGATGTCATTGTTGCAACCATCGCTTTTGGGATGGGTATTGACAAGCCAGATGTTCGGTTTGTTATGCATTATGATATTCCCAAGAGCCTGGAAGGCTATTACCAGGAAACCGGACGAGCCGGACGCGATGGCGGCGAAGGACAGTGCATTGCCTTTTATTCGTATAAGGATATTCAGAAACTTGAAAAGTTCATGCAGGGCAAGCCAGTGGCCGAACAGGAAATTGGTCGCCAACTGCTGCTCGATACAGCTTCCTATGCTGAAACAGCCATTTGCCGGCGAATTATGCTGCTAAACTATTTCGGCGAAAACCTGGAAGAGCCTTGCGGCAATTGCGACAACTGCCTGAACCCAAAAGAGCAGGTGGAAGCCAGCGATGAAGTGGTTCGTGCCCTGAGAGTAATTGACGAGGTGCATGAGAAATACAAAGCCGATCACATTTCAGACATCCTGACCGGACGAATGTCCGCAGCTGTCAAATCATTCAAGCACGATCAACTAAAAACATTTGGCTCGGGCGACGACCACAGCGACCGTTTCTGGAATGCCGTTTTTCGCCAGAGCATGATTGCCGGCTTAATCAACAAGGATATCGAGAATTATGGCTTGCTGAAGATTAATGAAAAGGGACGCCAGTTTATGGAGAAACCCGAATCGTTCATGCTTGTACGCAACCACAACTACGATGAACTGGAAGAAGAAGCATCTGCATCGGGTTCGGGACCATCAGGAGGCTCCGGTGGCGATCCGGCCTTGTTTGCCATGCTGAAAGATTTGCGGAAAAAGGTGGCAAAAAAACACAAGCTTCCTCCTTTCGTAATTTTCCAGGATCCGTCGTTGGCTGATATGTCCATCCAGTATCCGATTACCTTGGAAGAAATGAAATTCATTCAGGGAGTGGGCGAAGGAAAAGCCCGGCGCTACGGTAAAGAATTTGTCGCCATGATCAAGAGCTATGTCGAGGACAATGAAATAGAGCGCCCTCAAGACATGGTGGTAAAAATGGTCGCCAATAAGTCAAAAATGAAAGTTTACATCATCCAAAGCATTGACCGCAAACTTTCGCTGGATGACATTGCCGAATCCAAAGGACTTGAGTTGAAAGACTTGATAACCGAACTGGAAGCCATTGTCAATTCAGGAACGAAAATCAACATTGACTATTATATCAACGATGTAATGGATGAAGACCATCAGGAAGAAGTGTTTGACTATTTCCGCGAAGCCGAGGAAGACTCCATCGAGGCAGCCATTGAAGAGCTGGGCGAAGATGAATACACCGAGGAAGACATTCGTCTGATGCGCATTAAGTTTATGTCAGAAATGGGGAACTAACTCCGTTCAACTAGCGATATAAAAAAACCGGCTGATTCTTCATGAATCAGCCGGTTTTTTATGTATTCAATTTAGTATCTGCCGGCAAACCTACTTCAGGTTGGCAATTTGCTCCTGCAGAACTTTTATCTTGGCCTCAGCATCGGCTTGTTTGGCTTTTTCTTTGGCCACAACCGCTTCAGGCGCTCCACTAACAAAGCGCTCATTGCTGAGTTTTTTCATCACCGAATTTAAAAAGCCCTGGGTATATTTCAGTTCTTCTTCCAGTTTCTTCAATTCTTCTTCGGCATCAATCAAATCACCCAAATCAATAAAATAGCTGGATGAATACACCCGGAATGAAGCAGCGCCTTTCACTTCTTCGTTAACCAGATTGATGGCCGATAAGTTTGCCATTTTGGCAATCACCGAATCATACTGCTGGTTATAACCTTTATCGCCCGACTGAATCTTCAGCTCCAGCTGATCTTTCATCGGCAGGTTATTGTTGTTCCGAATATTCCGAATTCCGGCAATGGCTTCTTTTACCGATTCAAAATCGTTCAGCACGCTGGCATCCACCACTCCGGCTTCCGGCCATTGGCTGATCATGATGCTTTCGCCGTCCTGACGTTCGCGGAGCAACTGCCAGATTTCTTCTGAAATAAAAGGCATAAACGGATGCAGTATCCGCAGCACTTTATCCAATGCTTCCAACACCTCTTCATAAGTCTTTTGATCAATCGGTTGTTGGTAAGCCGGCTTCACCACTTCAAGCAACCACGATGAGAAATCATCGCGAATGGTAGTATAAACCGTCATCAAGGCATCCGAAATCCGAAACTTTTCAAAGTGATCATTAATTATTGCAATCTGTTCGTTCAATTTATGGTTGAACCAGTCGAGGGCTAAGCGCGAATGCTCGGGCTGTTTCAAAAAGCCGGCAACCTCCCATCCTTTAATCAAGCGGAAAGAGTTCCAGATTTTAGCCGTGAAGTTACGTCCCTGCTCCGTCAGCGCCTCATCAAACAGCAAGTCGTTTCCTGCAGGCGAACACAGCAGCATGCCCACCCGGACACCATCGGCACCATATTGCTTAATCAGGTCAAGCGGGTCAGGTGAATTCCCAAGCGACTTGCTCATTTTCCGACGCAGCTTATCGCGTACAATTCCCGTAAAGTAAACGTTCTTGAACGGTTTATCCTGACGGTATTCGTAGCCGGCAATAATCATTCGGGCCACCCAGAAAAAGATAATTTCCGGCGCGGTTACCAAATCATCAGTCGGATAATAATATTGAATATCCTTATTGTTCGGATCGTTGATACCATCAAACACCGAGATCGGCCACAACCAGGAAGAAGCCCAAGTGTCAAGCACGTCTTCATCCTGAGTCAGGTCAGCCATTGTCAGCTGAGCGTTGCCTGTTTTTTCCTTGGCTGCCTCCAGCGCTTTTTCAACCGTTTCGGCTACCACAAAGCTGCCATCAGCCAGGTAATACACGGGTATTTGATGCCCCCACCACAATTGACGACTGATACACCAGTCCTTCACATTGCCCATCCAGTGGCGGTAAAGGTTTTTAAATTTCTTAGGGTGAAATTCCACATCGTCAGACTCCACCGCTTCCAAAGCAGGCTTGGCCAGTTTTTCCATCGCCAAAAACCATTGGGCCGACAGTTTGGGCTCAATCACAACATCGGTACGTTCCGAATAACCAACCTTGTTTTTATAGTCTTCCTCTTTAACCAGATTGCCGGCGTCTTCCAGCATGGGGATGATTTGCTTACGCGCATCAAAACGGTCAACCCCCACCAGCAGCTGTGCTTTTTCGCTCAGTGTGCCATCATCGTTAAAGGTATCGATGGTTTCCAGGTTGTGACGCATCCCAATTTCGTAGTCATTGATATCATGCGCCGGGGTAATTTTCAAACAACCTGTTCCAAATTCCATGTCCACGTAGTCGTCCATAATCACAGGAACACTGCGATTAACAAGCGGCACCAATACGCGTTTGCCTTTCAAGTGCTTAAAACGCTCATCTTCCGGGTTCACACACACAGCGGTGTCTCCAAGAATTGTTTCCGGACGCGTGGTGGCAATGGTCACATAGTCGTCTTCGCCTTCAATCTGGTAACGGACATAGTACAATTTCGACTGCTCTTCCTTGTAGATTACCTCTTCATCGGACACAGCGGTTTTAGCCTGAGGATCCCAGTTAACCATACGTACGCCGCGGTAAACCAACCCTTTGTTGTATAGGTCGACAAAAACCTTAATTACCGATTCGGAACGCGCCTCATCCATGGTAAAGCAGGTACGCTCCCAGTCGCAGGAAGCACCCAGCTTTTTCAGCTGCTCCAGGATGATTCCACCATGCTTATCCGTCCAATCCCAGGCATGTTTCAGAAATTCCTCTCGCGTCAAGTCTTTCTTAGCAATTCCTTCGCCTTTCAGTTTAGCCACAACTTTGGCTTCCGTTGCAATGGAAGCGTGGTCTGTTCCGGGCACCCAGCAGGCATTTTTTCCGAGCATACGCGCCCGGCGCACCAGAATATCCTGAATCGTATTGTTTAGCATGTGCCCCATATGCAGCACTCCCGTCACATTTGGTGGGGGAACTACAATGGTGTAAGGCTCACGCTCATCGGGTTCGGAGTGAAAGTAGTTCTGTTTCAACCAATACTGGTACCACTTATCCTCTACTTCAACAGGATTATACTTGCTTGGAATTTCCATTAGTTATGTGATTTTTAACGTATTCTGAATTAAGGCACAAAAATATAAAAATTCCGCTATCGCTCGTTGGTTTTCCAATGGTTTATCTACATGACAACCGGAAGCTTAAAAGATACGGGGATTTGTGCGCTGGATTATTCGCCGGACAGCTTACCTATTTTCCTCTAAGCTGCCTGCTGAAGTTTGTCGGTTTATGGCCACGTCTTTCCTCAATTTTAGTCCTTCAAAAAGAGCCTTTTTCCTGGATGAATGAATTTTAAACTTTTGATTCGAATCAAAAAATGATTGCGTCAATTGAATCAGTTCCGACTACACTTGAAGACAAAAGTCCAGAATTGCACTAAAACTGGTAGCTCAGCCCTGTTGACACTCCAATGGTGTAGGGTTTGAAATCAACATCAGGATTGCTATTCAACGAACCTAAGAAATACCTTAACTGGGGCTCAAGGTGCAAACTAATTTTGTTCGAAATTCCGTAGCCCACTCCTAGCCCAATAGTGGTGCTGTAATTCAAACGGTTCATATCCCGGGTTTCGCCGATACGTTCATTTCCGAACTGGCTGTTGGCGTAAGCGTTGTTCCCCACAAGTACGCTGGTACTGAAACCACCAAGTACCTGTAGATCAAAAGTAGCGTCGATCAACTGGTAACGTAAAAGAAAAGGGATCTCGATGTATTCAAAGTTTTGTTCAAACTCGGTCTCGGTCAGTAAAATTCCATCACTGGCTGCAAACGACTCAAAACCATTACTCAGCTTGGCGTTGGTTGGCAGGCGATCGATAGAGATAACTCCAGCAGCTGTGTTCATCAGCATCTCACCCGCTCTGACAGCAACGGTTGTATTGAAATAAGCGGGGTCCCCTTTCGCCGATTCTCCGCTAACCACATCGTTAGAAATGCCTGCGGGTTGAAAAACCTGATTGGAAGATGTTTGCTCCAGCTTGCTGTAGTAAACACCACTCTGAATACTCCAGCGTTTCTTTGTTTTGTACTCAACGGCAAGTCCTCCTCCCATCTGGAAATGATCTTTTGAATTGGCAACAGTCATACTGCGGGAATAATTCTGGCTCTGTGAACTTTGATTAACAGCCATTCCCGGTGTCAGCATCGCACCCAGCGCCCAGCCTTGCTCGTCGCCAGCCTCTTGATTCATCGCAAGCATCCGGGCATTCTCCTGCATCCGGTACTGATCCAGCAGGTTCAGTTCTGATGCGTTTTCCCGCTGCTTTTTGTTCATCTCCACCAAGGCAGTCTGCCGGTCAAATGAATCGTCCAATTCCAGTTTAAGCAAATCCAACAAGCGCAATGGGCTAGCACCTTCAGTGGACCGGATTAAAGCTTCTGTTGCCGGAGCATCCTCTTGGGCAAACAAAGCAGTCCCTGAAACAAACGCTGGAGTAGCCGTGGCATTCAACTCGTTTCTCTTTGCACCTCCCGCTTGCTGGGCTGCCGGCACATTCGACTTAGCGACTTCCTGCGCATAAACTATTTCATCCGGTTTCTGCGGAATGGCAATCCCTGTCTCAGTTTTGGTTTCTCCTTCGGAGTCTCCGGGAACTGTGCTCATTTCCTGTTCACTAACCGGAACCTGCCGGTCTGATAAAACCGGAGCTAATTCCCCATCACGATGCTGCATTTGCCAACCCAAGAAAAAAGCCAGCAAAACGGCAGCTGCAATCCCCGTTCCTTTTAGGTAACGAAATAGTACACGACGTTTGTCCCCCACCTGCTGTTCCTGAATTCGATTCCAAACATAAGCCGGTGGCTCTTGTTCAAAATGCTCCAACTTCGAACGGAACAGTTCATCTATTTGATTATTATTCTTTGTCATGCAGAATAATTATTTTCTATTTCACCAAAATACTTCACAACCTTCTCCTTTAAGATCCCCCGCGCACGCGCCAGGTTCGACTTTGAGGTCCCTACCGAAATATTCATTTCATCGGCAATTTCCTTGTGGTTCATCCCATCAAACGCATAAAGGTTAAACACCATACGGTAGCGCGGTGGCAACTCCTGAATTAGCTTCATCAGATCCTGAGCCGACAGCTCTGAGATCACCTGGTCACTTAATTCCGGACCATCATACACGCCCATATCTTCCACTGGGTGCATTAAATTGTTTTTACGATAACGCTCCAAGGCAGTATTTACCATGATTCGTCGCACCCATCCCTCAAACGAGCCTTCATGCCGAAAAGAACCAATTTTTTCAAAGACCTTCAAAAAACCTTCCTGCAAGTTATCTTCCGCTTCCGTGTCATCTTTCGAATAGCGAAGACAAACCCCATACATCTTGGGTGCCATATACCGGTAAAGCTCGGCCTGCGCTTTTGCTTTTCCTGCAGCACTATCAATAATGAGTTGCTTCAGATCTTTCAAAATCGTTTCAATTGGTTTAAGATCAAAATTAGCAGAATCCTTGCACAAATAGCAATTCATTCTTTGGTTTGTTCTATAAGTACACCTAAAAAACAGGCATGATGGGTGATTTCACTTAGCAGATGCAAGTAGGCCTCTAAAGGTTGCGTTAGCCTATTCATTTTTCAGTTTCTCTGTTTTTTGACGCAACCATTACACTGATTTACCAATCAAGATTACATGAACGACATCTTTGTACAAAATCATTGAGTCATGAAAACTCTTAGTCTATTTTTAAGCATTGCTCTTCTCGGCTTGTCCCCACAGTCTTGCACCAACACGCCTGTTGATGACAGCGCTGTAAACACCATCGAGCTTGATATAAAATCACAACAACTTATTGAGGGAGATAACGCCTTTGGACTGGAGCTTTTCAAAGCTGTCAATGCCAGCCTGGAGGAAGATAAAAACCTGATGCTTTCACCGCTCAGCACTTCGCTGGCTTTAGCCATGACCTACAACGGGGCTGAGGGGAATACCAAATCACAGATGGAAGAGACTCTGCACAAAGCCGGTTTCTCGTCTCAGGAAATCAATAACGCGTATCAACAATTGGTTGCAGCCCTAAAAAGCCACGACTCCAAAGTTGACCTTTCGATTGCCAACGCCATTTATCATCGCGATGACTTCCAGGTAAACTCCAACTTCATTTCAACCAATCAAGAGTATTACCAAGCCGAAGTAGAAGCACTAAATTTCAATGCGCCAGAAGCCAGCAAAAAACAGGTTAATGAGTGGGTAAACGACCAAACCCGCAATAAGATTGAAAAAATTATCGACTCCGTTTCGCCCAACGATGTTATGTATTTGCTCAACGCCATTTACTTTAACGGGGAATGGACATACCGCTTCGACAAAGACCAAACAGAAAACCGGACATTCTACACCGAAGGTGGCAACGAGCTGCAAGTACCAAGCATGATGCTGGAAGAAGTGCCACTGAATTACGCCAGCACTGAGCAGTTTGAACTGCTGGAGCTTCCTTATGGCAAAGAGAAATACAGCATGCTGATCTTTCTTCCGAATAAGAACCATTCAACCAATGAGGTGATTGCCGGGCTTGGTTCTGCCGGGTTAAATGAGTTGCTTGGGAACCTGCATCAACGAAACCTGAAGGTATACTTTCCGAAGTTTGAATTCGCCTTTGAAACAAGCTTGCAGGATGCCCTCAATACACTGGGAATGACCGATGCTTTTTCGCCGATGCTTGCTGATTTTTCAGGCATCTCAAACCGATCAGACCTGTTTCTTTCTGAGGTAAAGCACAAAAGCTACATCAAGGTAGATGAGAAAGGAACAGAAGCAGCCGCCGTAACAAGCGTAACCGTTGGTGTTACTTCAATCGGGGCAGAGCCGGTTTTCAATGTCAACCGTCCTTTTGTTTTCGCCATTCGCGAAAAAGATACCAACACCTTGTTGTTTTTAGGAAAAGTGAATAATCCGTTGCGCCATGAATAAAGTCAAACTACTCCTGCTACTTTTCCCCTTTCTGTTTGCAGCCTCCTGCACCGAAGAGGAAGTGCCGGACAATCCAGAAGATTTTACCATTTATTTTCAGTTTGACCATGTGAACCACGCCTGGGGCTATCAGCACAGGGGCTTCATCATCGATCAGCAGGGAACCCTATACGACTATAATCAACCGGAAAACTGGATTTGGCCGGAAAACGACCTAATTAAGATTGAAGATTTTGAAAGCAACCTGTTGCAAGCTACAGCTCGGGACACACTCCTGAATGAAAATACGCTTCAAAAAATGGAGCAACTGGCTTTAAAAGCCCGCCAAGGAAGACTTAGCGAAGGGAAATCGGTGATGGCCGATGCCGGCGCGGAAATTTACGCCATCTACCTGGCTAAAAAGGATAGTCCGATACTAACCCGATACCTGCTGCAGCAACGTGGCGACTGGTACCAAAAAAACACGAGCCCCGCTTCGGATATCCTCACCGAATGGCTGATTGAAGTGCGGGGCGAATCCGGATTCCCGGAGGAACATTTTAATTAATCAAACAACACCTAGTTTTCACAATCGTTCTTAATTAATCCAAAAAAAACGGGCAACACACTCACGATGTTGCCCGTTTCAAATTTTGTCAGCTTCTTAGAACATCGGATCCCATGGTGGTAGCATTTCTGCCCTTTCACCGTAGACATCCAGGACTTTCTGACTTACATATTTTTTATGCACGACAATGCGGAACATGTATTCGTCAAACCACTGATCGGTAAAAGTCAGATACCCCTTTTCGCCCGACTGCGCGCCCCAGCTGTTTTCAAACTGCCACTTCAGCGGCTGTTCATCGTTGTCCACCTCAACTGCAATCAAAGCCATTCCGTGGCTCGAACCACTTTCACGACTCTGAATCCGCTCTGTTTTTGACATCTGGAAAGGCACATTGTAAACCGCTTCGTAGTTGAAGTTATCCACATCCAGAATGCCGTAGTCGCGCCGTAGCTGTTTGCCTACATCGCACGAGGCATACATGGCTTCATTATTTTTAATCGATTCAATGCAAAATGCCTTAATCGCCTCGTTGGGGAGATTGACATAATGCCAGTTTTCACCCTCTTCCACATTGCGGTAATTCTCAATTTCATAATGCTTCCAGAAAGGTCGTGTGGGATCATTCATTAACATCACATAATCATTCAGCTGAATATCGCCCAACACCGCTTTCATGAATGATTGTGGCGTATAGTTTTGGGCTGCAACCAACTTCCCTTCTTTGTCCTTGTATCTGAATTCGAACTCAACAGGAGGTTCGCCCAGGTTCAAGGCCAGCATGCGGTAAATGACAGCCATCATGTCAACCTTGGCATTTTCAATGGCCTTGTCACTTTTTCCCGACGCTTTCATTTCACGCAGCGCCAAAGCTTGCTCACGCAGTTTGCGGTTCACCAACTTGGTCATCCAGCTGGTGTTTTCGCTGGAATACGTTTCTTCCATGGCTTCGCGCGGCACCATACCATATTTATTGGCCAGGTTTACAAAATTGATCCATTGTCCTCCATCATCCACCGGCGACCGGAAGTACCAACGTACTTTCTGATCATCAATGGCTAAATCAGCCGTAGCAACAATATTATTCAGAAATAAGTTGGCCTTTTCAAACAAGTCCCAGAAATAAAGGTAGTTTTCAGAAAACTCAAGCGATTGGGTATTGAATTTCTCACTCGCCATGGGACGAAAAATATTCAATGAAGTGAACAGCCAGCAACGCCCCGATTTCTTTTGATTGGTAATTCCCGACACCTCAACACGGTAAGTAAAATAATGATCCGTTGTTCCCTCATTTTCCCGGCTCCAGGCCAAGTCAGTTATCGGATTGGAGGAAAGTGCATTTTGCATGCCCACCGTATAATTATCTTTCACAAAACCTGACCGGATTTTATCCAGGTCCTTTTGATCAATCGACTGGCTAACGCTCCACAATGGCAACATCAGACCAAGAATAAAGGTCCATTTCTTCATAGGATTGAAATCTATATTTAAGTTGATAAGCACCAAAAATAGCCATTATTCAAGCCAAAAAAAAGAGACACCTTTTTCCGGTGCCTCTTCTCTTATTTTTGAATTGGTCGAATATGCCTATTTAAAAAGACTGTATTGCAAGCCTATGGCAATGGCAATGTTTTCCTTGTCATAGGTTTCTGTATAAGTTGGAAACGCCTTATCCTCATCTGTGTAAGTCGTATAAAGCACTCCGGCATCCAGAGTCAGTTGCTTGGTGGCTTTCCACTGAAGGCCTGCCGCAAATGAATTGGACGAATTGCTGTAACTGAAATCACTTTGGTACTGCTCGCTAACACCAGTGGTTGACTGCATGGCTCCGGCACTCAAAGCAAAACGATCTGAAAAATCGTACTGCACCCCAAGCGATACTTCCCACAGGTTATCTTCAATCACGCGTTCATCGCCTGACATTGTTCTCCCCCAGTTAACGCCTTTGTCAAAATAATTATTGAAAGACACAGAGCTTGATAACTTCGAAGTCAACTTGTAGTCCAGACCCACCATAAGGATGGCAGGAATATCCGTACGCGTTTCTGCTTTGTCCGGGAATAAGCCCGTATCGTCCACTTTGGTTTCATTGGTCAGCTTCAATACCGTTTGGAATTCATATTTCGCGCCAATATTCAATCGGTCATTAGGCGAAATGTTTACCCCAAAAATTGGCGTAAAGCCAGTTCCTTTTTGTTTGGTATCCAACTCCTGATCCAGCAAATTTGAATTATTCAGCTGAGCTAACTGCCCTTCTGTTGCTTCTAAAACACCAACAGCCTCACCATAGGTACTGGCATCAGAACCCAGCATCCCTAAAACCTGAAGTAATTGTGGATCTTCAATAGCAGCATCCCCATCAAGAGCACCAACCCCAATTGCCGTTTTTAGATTATTTTGCGTGGTATTCAGTGTACCAATCAAACCATCAAGCACTGGCTTTACCATACCTTGATATTGTGAAGCGGGCATGGCACCGGCTGCCGTTATAGCCTGAATGTTGGCAATCGTTCCCGAATAGGTATTCACCGACGGCAAAACCCGAACACCTCCATATACCGACACCATTTCATTCACTTTCGTACTCATTCCAAGCTGAAATCCCCAGAAAACGGATTGGCCTTCGAAAGCAATGTCGCTATCATACCCCGTCACTCCTGGAATCTGACCACCACTGGCAGCAGAAAAAACATCAGCCAACATTCCGTAGCCTGTAGCCATCTGCGCAATTCTTCCTTCAAACGAAGGAATTCCTTCATCAAAAACAACCGAGCCTCCCCCGGCATTTGGACCAAAGCCCAGCGAAAAAGCCAGCTTGTCTTTTTTATACACCGCAAATGCACTTGGAAAAACCGGCACTTCCAACTCACCAATAAATTCCTGGTTATTCAAAGGTGCCGTGGTGGTAATGGTTCGGGTTTGGTAGAGGGTTTGACTATGAAAACCAAAATGAAAGCCATTCTGCATTTCCATCACTCCAGCTGGATTGAAATATACTGCATCCAGATCAGTAGAAGCATTTCTGGAGAGCATTCGAATGTATTGCGCACTCTGATTAGCATTGGTCAGCAAGCCCCCAGCAAACACCGATTGCATGCCTAAAAGACATGCAACAAATAGTAAAGTTGTACTTTTCATCCAAATTAAAGATTAGTTGTAACTGGCAAAAATAAAATTTTTTATTTCTCCGAAAAGCTTTTATGCTGTATATCAGCTAATTAAAGAACTTTAGACGAAAAAAGTCCTTTGGTCTAAAAGTTAGAATACAGCTAAACTCAAGCAATAACCCCTTCTATTTAAATCGTATCCATACGTTCTTTATTAAAGAAAAAGAGGTGCTCCTGTATAGTGGAGCACCTCTTCATTGTCAAACATTACAATATCTCAAAAACACATATTTAAAAGTTAGGACCACCTGTATCCCACCACAAACGTGTACTGATTGCATCCGGGCCACCCAGTTTTTGAGTAGCATCAGCAATACCTTCCACATTTCCGGTTCTTTCAGCTTCAACAAATGGCATCCGTTTGATCCATTCTCCCTCAGGAATAATTCCCCAGTCAGAACTGCTGTCATTTTTATACACCGTTGGAATTTTAGGATAGCCGGTTCTTCGAAAATCAGCCCAAGGCTCATTGGGATTAAAGAATCCTGCAATCCACTTTTGTGTAATAATTTTCTCCAGCTTCAGCTCATCAGAATCGGCTTCATTCCACTTTACAGTAACGGTAGACCGAGAAATAAAATCATTAACATCACCTGTTGCTTTAGGATCATTGTAGTTGATTGGCTTACTGGTATCATCAGCCAGGTACTCGTCAACACCAGCGGCTCCCCAGTTTGCGAAAGACGCTCGAACACCATTTTCATAGTTTTCCTGGGCATCTCCGGCACCTTCCCAACCTCTCAAACTCGCTTCAGCCAAATCAAAATAAACTTCAGCCGCTTCCAGGTAATTTCGCTTCGTAATTGTTTTAAAGCTCTCATTAATCATTGAGAAAGAAGTACGATCATCTTTGGCAACCAACTCAGCTCCATTACGGATACCTTTATACGGATATTCAGGATGATCCGGATATAACGATTCGTCCGTTGCGGGTTGGAAATATTTAGCAATACGGTTGTCTTTCAAGCCTACCAAGAATGATTCCATCGCTGCAGACATTCTGGTATCATTCCACTCGAAACAAATAATGGCCAAATACAATTTACCGCCATACAGCGAAATCGTAAAATTATCCTCATTGCTTAAAATCAAACCCGCAGGATCACTAATTGCTTTTTCGCCTTCAGCTTTTGCCAGCACAGGATCGGCTTTAGAAATACGAATAGCCAAACGTAAACGCAAGGAGTTTACCAGCTTCATCCACTTGAGGACATCTCCATTGTAACTGGCATCAAACTTTTTCATCCCCACATAATCCTCATTCGCCCGGAACACTTCCTGAATCTTATCCAATTCGCTAAAGAATGTGTCATATAGCTCAGGCTCGCTATCGTAGTAAACCGTTGATTCAGATGAACCATAATTGGAGTAAATCACAGGACCATGATAAGTTGTCAAGCGTGATACACCAAGGATACGAACTAAGCGTGCCCATTGTGCAAACACCTCGTAACCATCCTCTTCAGCAATTTCAATCACTTGTTTTGATGGAGCCATCAAGTTATTATAGATCCGGTTCCAGTAGGTATTCCAACGAATGTAGTACGTCGTGTTGTTGACGTTACTCACAAACGGAGTTGGTGTTGCCATGTAATCAGCAAAAGACTCAGCAACCAGGTTTTCTTCAATCTGGTGTCCAAAAATATTCCCCAACATAGAAGAAAAATAAGCCCCAACATGGTTGAAATCCTGTTTCAGCGACTCCCCGCTAATCTCATAAGGATTGGTGTTCGCTTCTTCAAATTGATCGGTGCAAGCTCCCAAAGCAAGAGCAAGCATCATGGTAAAAAATATCTTTTTCATAGTCGCGAATTATTAAAATGTAATTTTTAGATTAAAACCATACGTTCTCGTAGAAGGCAAGTTAAAGTTATCCAGCGATTGAGAGTTTAATCCGGTATTCATTGCCAGTTCTGGATCATAAGGAGCATCTTTATAAATAAAGAACAAGTTTTGACCAACTAAAGAGAAAGAAGCTGCTTTGAAAGGCCAGCTAAGTTTTGTCATATCAAAGTCATAAGTTAAAGCCAACTGGCTTAACCGAATGTTGGTACGATCATACACATAGGCCTCCAAAATACCGTTGCGGTCACCCACTGTTGTATAGTAAGTCTTGGCATCAATCTCAGTTACAGGAGTGGTCCCCTGAATCGCATCGATGGCAACAACACCACCGTTGTCACGAGCATCACCAGTACGCTTGCTCACACCATATCCATCCAGCATCGATTCTGTTTGGCTAACAACTTTCCCACCAATTTTTGCATTAATCAGGAAGCTTAACGAAAGGTTTTTGTAGCTCATGCTGTTATTCCAGCCTAAACTCCAATCTGGCTCCAGGTTGCCCAAATACTCGCGCTCAGTTGTTTTTTGAGGTTTGCCTGTTTTTTCATCCAGAATGATTTGTCCTTGTTCGTTTCGTTGAAACTTATACCCATACAAATCATAGAAAGAACCTCCGGCCAACAGATAAGTTGAATACCCCTCAGAACTTCCCAAGTCAATCCTTTTATCTTCAAATTCAGGAACCAGTTCTTCCACTTCACTGTTGTTTTTGCTGTAGTTGAAAGTTGAATTCCAGGTGAAGTTTCTGGTTTTTACAGGAATGGTATTAACCGTTAACTCCACCCCTTTATTCACAATTTTACCCGCATTGATAAAATAAGTGGTGTACCCTGAGCCAGATGGAGCAGGAAGAGGTATGAATTGATCTTTACTATCTACATGATAGTAAGTGAAATCAAAACCAAATCGGCCATTAAAGAATCTCCAGTCAGCACCTAATTCCATACTGGTCTGCATTTCAGGTTTCAAGGTTCTAAATGGTAGTTGCGTGTTCCGGTCAACACCTCCACCACTATTAATGGTATGCTGAGGATGAATTCGGTTAAAAGGAACCTCGTTGGCAACCGTTGTGCTGGAAGCACGAACCTTAGCAAAGCTAATAAAATCAGGTAATGTTACCATCTCGCTGATGATACCGGTAAGCCCCACTGCCGGATAGAAATAGGAATCGTTTCCGGTTCCTGCCAAGGTCGAAGCCCAGTCATTTCTTCCGGACAAGTCCAGAAACAACATTTCTTTGAAACCTAACTGGAAGTTACCAAAAACACCCTCTTTAATCACTTTCCCGCTGTAAGTTGAGCGTACCTGAACATTGAAAGGCAAGTTTTGGAAGAAAAATTCATTGGGGTAAAGCAGATCGTTGGTTCCGTTATCAACAGCAACTCCGTCTCCCAAAACGGTTTCCTGGTAACTGGCACCTAAGGTTGCATCCAAATTAAATGCACCGAAGTCATTTTGATAAGTAAAGATTCCATCGGTATAAACCGACTTGTCTTCATACTTTTGGTACTGCCATCTGCCGTTTGCAGACACGTTGGTTGGATTCGATCCTGCCGCATGCTTTTGTTCGTAGGACTTCACCGCGTAATCAATGTTTCCACGAGCCTGGAACTTCAATTTATCGGTAATAAAATATTCAATTGTTGCACTCGAGATCAAACGCTTAGCCAAGTCTTTTTTAGGTTCCTTGTTAATTACCCAATAAGGATTCGACTGAAAGTGATCTTCGACAAACCAGTTTTGCAAATACATATTCCGGTCTGCATTAAACACCTCGTAATTGTCCTTATACGATTGGAAATCCTTGTCGCGTGGGAAAAGATACAAACCAGTTAGCGGGTTTAGGTAATACCCAGCAGTGTTACGGTTGCTTGTTTTTTCAGCAATCAACATCACATTGGAACTAATCCGAACTTTGTCATTAAACAAATTTGTCGATTGCTTGAACATGACATTGTGTTTGGAGTAATCATTATTCGGAACAATACCTGATGAGGCTGTATTTCCATATGAGAAATAAACCGAAGTTTTATTATTTCCTCCATTGATTGACAAGTTGTTCACCAGGTTATATCCTGTTTGGAAAAAGTCGTCCACATAGTTGCTGTCATAATTCCCTTTTGTATACGACCAACTTTCTTTCGCACCAGATTCACTTCCATAATCAAATTGCAACTCAGGAGCCGCCAAAATGCTTTCGAAAACAGAACTAGAACTAAACGTAACATCCACGCGTCCTTCTTTGGCTTTTTTAGTGGTAATGATTACTACCCCGTTTGCTCCCTGACTACCATAAAGTACCGCCGCATTGGAACCTTTCAGAATATTGATGCTTTCAATATCTTCCGGGTTAATCTGAGACAAACCATCACCTTGGTCTGTTCCTCCCCACATACCTGGTTGTCCACCTTTGTGGTTAACCATGGGAATACCATCAATAACGTAGAGCGGTTCTGTCAACCCACTCACCGAACGGCTCCCCCTCAACACGGTACGGGTAGAACCACCGGCTCCGGAACTACTCTTTCTGATTTCAAGACCTGCCGTCTTTCCACTCAGGCTGTTCATGAAGTTAATATCGCGTGACTTTAGCAACTCTTCACCTGAAACCTGTTGAGAAGCATAAGTCAGTGTTTTTTTGTCACGCTGAATACCCAAAGCTGTTACAACCACTTCATCGACATCAAAAGCATCGCTTTCCATCGTTACATTAACCTCAGTACGATTGCCAACAACTTCTTCAACCGTAACTAAGCCAACAAATGAAAATACAAGCGTATCGTTAGCTACGGGAATATCGAGCGCAAACTCACCATTGTAATTGGTAATTTGCCCAACGGTAGTGCCTTTTACCAATACGGACACGCCTGGGATGGGTTCTCCGTCATTATCAGTCACAACACCTTTTACTGTTTTTTTCTCCTGTTCCGTTTGGAACATACCCGAATTAGGAGAAGCTGCCTTAACACTGGCTGTTCCCAGCAAGCTAAAGCATCCTAATACATACAGCGTCAGCACGAAAATTCTCTGAATTTTAAATTTTCGGCTCCGAACTGTCCTCAAAGGAACAGAGGGTTCACTTTGCTTCATTTTTTTCATAAATTTGAAGTTTTGGGTTAATAATGTTTGCACGATGTTATTTACTCTTGCCGGGCGGTGTTACAGCACTTTCCGGCTTTTTTATATTCTTGATATCATAATTTGCTCATTATTCGTCTCCACTTTAATCGCCATAAACTCAGCAATAACCTCCAATACCTGATCCACCGAACTTCTAAGGTCTAAATACCCGGAGAAAGTTTCATTTCCCAAGTCTCGTTCTTTAATTTGAATATCGGCATTATAGTACCGGGCTACTTTTCTTAGAATATCTTTCAATGGCTGATGTTCAACAAACAAAAAACCTTCGCGCCACGAGGTATAGCTCTTGGTGTTGACCTGCTTTTGTTCCATAAGCTTGTTTTGTGAATCATAAACAGCCAATGTTCCGGGTTCAATCACCGTTTGTGATTTTCCCCAAAATTCATCTCCATCAAATTCCAACTCAACAGAGCCACTTTCCAACACCGTTTGTGTCGTCTGTTCGTCTGTATAAGCTGTCAGGTTAAAAACAGTCCCCAAAACCTTTACTTCCAGATTTTGTGTAATCACATGAAATGGCTGAGCTGGATTGTGACTCACCTCAAAAACAGCTTCGCCTTCCAAATAAACCTCTCTTTTCGCCGTTTCGAACCGGGCTGGATAAACCAAACGCGAACCGGAATTCAGCCAAACCCGGCTGCTGTCAGACAAAAGCAACATGGTGCGTTTTCCATAAGGAACAACCACGGTGTTAAAAGCCATTTTTTTGTCTGTTAACTGCTGGTCGACCGCCTGTACGGCATCAATCTTAACCTGATCACCAGCTTGGGTATATTCTATTTTTGACTCTTCCGTATCGATAACAATCTCTTGTTCTCCGGAAAGGAACAAACGGGTTGAAGCGCTCTTTTCAACAGGAGCTATATTTTTAACATAGACCCTAAAATCAGACATTTGCAAGATTTGAAGTGTAGCCGCAAAACCGACAATAAGCAAGATCGATGCAGCAATTCCTAACTTTCCCCACCGTCTTTGCTTCTGATACTTATAAATACTTTGATTGATTTGACTTCCGAGTAGTCTCTTCTCTTCTTCGGGTAAGTCGTTTCGAAATTTTGAAAGACTGCTCAAAAGAGATTCCGCATCGTTAAATTCATCTGTCGGAAAAATATCAGCACCCGACAAATAAGCAGGGCCGGCTTTTCTTCTTTCTGCATCGCCTTCCTTTGCAATCAATTTCTCTCTATCCTGTTTCTTCCTACTCATAAAGCTGCCATTACTTTTGTCGTGGTGCTAATTCAAAAACCATAAGAACAGTTTTTGAAAAATATAGACGATCAGAAGAAACTTTTTTTCACTTCTTCCATCATTCCAATCCCAACTCACTGTAAATAAGGCAATATGAAAATTATTATTTTTTCAGAAAAAGGTACCACCACCCAAAATCCAGTGAGCTACCAGTTGGGTAAAATTCGATTCAGTTAAAAAGTAAATTTTACGGCAGCCCCAATCGTCCGGGTAATGGGTAAGCTAAAATTATCCAAAGCCTGATCCGTATTTTTTGTATTCATAGTAACCTCCGGATCAAACGGAGCATCTTTATACAGAAAGAACAGGTTTTGTCCTGTCAGGGAAAAGGCTACTTTTTTAAGACGGGAATGAGTTAAGTCAAACGCATAGGAAAGATTCACCTGGCTGAGTCGGATATTGGTCCGATTGTAAGTATAAGCTTCTTTAATTCCATTGCGATCACCAATGTAAGTGTAATACTTTTGGGGGTCCATTCGTGTTATCACACTTCCATCATAAGCAACAGCATCAATGGCAACACCTCCATTATCGCGGGCGTCAGCAGTTCGCTTGCTAACCCCGTATCCGTCAAGCATGGCCTCCGTTTGGCTGATTACCTTTCCTCCAAACTTCCCGGAAAACAGAAAACTAAAGGAAAGATTCTTATAGCTAACAGTATTATTCCAGCCCAAACTCCAATCCGGATTTGAGTTCCCGATGTACTCTTTACGACCCGATTTCGTGATGTTCCCATTTTTATCAAGCATGATGCGTCCTTGCTCGTCGCGTTGAAACTTGTAAACATACAAATCACCAAACGAGCCACCTTCCTGGATAATCAGCTGGTAACCTTCATTGTCTGACAAACTGATGGGGTTTTTCAGGTTAGGATGCAGAGCCACAATCCGATTCCGGTTATGCGAATAGTTCAGGCGCGACAACCATCCTACATTCTTTCTTTTGATTATTTCGCTATTCAACGACATTTCCAGCCCGGAGTTAACAACCTCCCCGGCATTCACAAAATACTCGGTATAGCCTGAACCATAAGGAGCCGGCAAGGCTATAAACTGATCCCGGCTATTGATGTTGTAATAGGTCAGGTCAATTCCGAACCGACCACCCAAAAACCGCCAATCACCTCCAAACTCGAAACTTCGAATCATCTCTGGTTTTAAGTTGGTAAAGGGCTTGGTCGTATTGATTTCAATCCCAATCGGAGAAATGGTATTGTTCGGGCTTACCGAGTTGAAAGGAACTTCATTGGCCACCATGGCATACGATGACCTCAGTTTGGCATAGCTTATAACCTCAGGCAAGGTCACAAGCTCATTCACCAATACGGCAATGCCGGCTGACGGATAAAAATAAGAGTCATTCCCCGTCCCATACAAACTTGAAGCCCAATCATTACGCCCCAGCAGCTCCACAAATATTTTTTCTTTATACGACAATTGCAAGGTTCCAAAAACAGCCTCCTTGATCAAACTACTTTGCAGTATTGAATTGACCATCACATTATCAGCAATGTTTTGATAAAAGAACTCATTCGGATATTTTAACCCATCAAGCCCGGTATTGACACTCGTCCCCAGACCGTACTTCTGCTGTTGATAGCTCCCCCCAAACATAGCGTCAAGCCTGAACTTACCTACTTCAGTATGGTATGAAAGAATTGCATCAACATAGACTAATTCATCCGAAAATTTCTCATACTCCCATGATCCATTCGGATGCACATTGGTCCCATTTGAACCAGCTTTGTTCTTTTGTTCGTGCGAGCGTATCGCGAAATCATAGCTTCCGCGGGTCTGAAGCGCTAAGCTTGGACTAAATTGAAAATCAAGCGCGGCATTCACTATTCCACGCCGAACCTGATCATCATTTCTCTGGTTATGAATAATCCATTCGGGGTTCGATTGAAAATGGTCTTCCACAAACCAATTCTGTAAATACATATTTCTCACCGGATTAAAAACCTGGTAATTCTCCGCATAATCCTGGTAATTGAAATTGCGAGGAAAAAAATAGAGTCCGGTTAACGGGTTAAGATAGTAACCAGCAACATTTTTATTTTTCACAACTTCATTGGACAACATGACATTGGAACTGAAGTTCAGCAACCCTTCAAGCAATGAAGTCGATTGCTTTAAAGTCAGGTTAGTCCTGTTGTATTCGTTCTCCGGAATAATTCCGGTAATATTATTGTTCGAGAGCGAAAAATACACCACTGACTTGCCATTCCCACCACTTGCCGATACGGTATTGATCAGGTTTATTCCTGGCTTGAAAAAATCGCGTACAAAATTATCATCATAACTCCCAGGCGTGTAAGACCAACTTTCCTTGGCGCCTCCTGAGCTTCCATATTTGTATTGAAGTTCGGGCAATTCCAGAATACTTTCAACACCACAACTTGTGCTAAAGGTAACCTCCGACCGACCTTTCTGACCACTTCGGGTAGTTACCAAAACAACTCCATTAGCCCCCTGACTACCATACAGTGCAGCAGCATTGGCTCCTTTCAGAATACTGATACTTTCAATATCATCAACATTAAGCTGAGACAAGCCATCGCCTCCGTCTTTCCCTCCAAACATGCCCATTTGTCGACCTTTATTATTAGCCATCGGAATTCCATCAATAACAAAGAGTGGCTCACTGGTGGTACTCAGGGATTTATTTCCCCGAAGAATAACTTTGGTAGACCCTCCGGCTCCGGCAGCACTCTTGGTTATCTCAATGCCTGATATTTTTCCTGAAAGCAAACTTACGTAGTTGTATTCCTGGCTTTTGGTTAATTCCTCGCCACTGATGGTCTGCATGGCATAAGTCAGCGATTTTTCAGCACGTCTGATCCCCAGTGCAGATACGATCACTTCGTTCACACCAAACACTTCCGAACTAAGCGTAACGTTAAGTTCATCGCGCTCGCCTAAAGGAACTTCTTTTGTTTGCATGCCGATGTAATGAAAAACCAGGTGTTCACAATCCTCCGGTATTTCAAACGAATAATTGCCGTCATCATCGGTGGTAGTGCCGAAGTATTTTCCCTTTACAATAATGGAGACTCCGGGAATAGGAATTCCATCCTCATCGGAAACAGTTCCAAAAATTGTTCTTTGTCCTGTTCCAACCCGGATTTTCATAAAGATATTTCCCTCATCTCCGGATTCATGTCTGGGAATAATAATGATTTGGCGGTCAAAGATTTTATACTTCAAATCGGTACCCGATAAAACCTGGTTCAGAATATAATCGATCGATTGGTTTTCAGCGTTAACCGAGACCTTGGCATCAAGATCAACCTGATCATCCTTATAAAAGAAAATGTAGTCGCTCTGCTCTTGAATAAGCTCAAACACATCTCCCATGGAAGTCTTTTTCAAACGAATAGACATCTTCTGATCTTGAGCTTTCCCAACTGTACACAAACAGATAAAAATGAATAAAATAATATATTTTATAAACCTCATGTATTCATCACCCGAAAAAATTCCCATTCATATTTTAAAGTTCCCAGACCAAGGCTATTTCAGGTTTTTCTCCTGCTACCATTTCTGTTTTCGCTTGATTACAATCTGGTCATGGTCTTTTTCAATGTCAATATTAATGACTTCCGAGATTATTTCAAGTATTTGACTGGCATTATTTCGTAAGTCCAACATACCCGAGAAAGTTTCCGAAGCCAACTGCTCATCTTCAACATGAATAGTAACATTGTAATACCTCGCTATTTTTTTCACAATATAGCCCAAGGTCTTTTTCTCCAGAAACACATAACCATCCTTCCACGACGTATAATTGCGGGTGTTCACCTGCGTCTGTGTCATCGTTCCTGCTTCGGGCAGGTAAGTTGCTTTTGTTCCCGGAGTAATAATGTCTTTTTCATAACCAATCAGCCTTGTTCCTTTGTATTTTAGCTCCACCTTTCCACGCTCCAGGACTGTATTAACATTCTCATCATCCGGATAAGCACTAACAGCAAACATGGTTCCTAAAACCCGAACGTCTAAATCATCAGTATAAACGTAGAAAGGCTGATCTGCTCGGTGAGTGATATCGAAAATTGCTGCTCCCTCAAGATAAACCTCTCGTTTATCATCATCAAAGCGAGATGGGTAAATCAATTTTGAGCCTGAATTCACCCAAACAATACTGCCGTCTGAAAGGGTAATCTTTGTTCGCTTTCCAAAAGGGACAAGCAATGTGTGAAGATTCTTTTCGCCTTCAATAAGCGTTGTAGTCTGTTGTTCAATAGAATTGACCTGAATGGAATTATCTGCCGGGGAATATTGAATACTCGCTTCTGTTGCAGAGATTTCTAAATCATTCCCTTCCTCTAGAATAAGTCTTGTTTGACCCAATTGGGGCTCAACGGAGAAATTTGAAGCAAACCGTAAAAACTGGGAGCGACTGGTGTCCAATAGCGTAACTGCAAAAAAGACCATTAACAAAACAGCAGCAACCGAAGCAAGTTGAATAATCCGTTGCTTCCTGTTGAATTGGTGAATAGAGGTATTCAATCGGGTCTGAAGCATTTCCTGCTCCGTCTCATCCAACTCCTTTTTTTGTCTTTTTAGCGCCTGCTGAATATTCTTTGCCAATGACAATTCTGCCTCATCAATTCCCGGCATAGGTCGAAGCCCATCTGCTTGATT
The DNA here is from genome assembly GCF_050589705.1 of Sunxiuqinia rutila. Lineage (NCBI taxonomy): Bacteria > Pseudomonadati > Bacteroidota > Bacteroidia > Marinilabiliales > Prolixibacteraceae > Sunxiuqinia > Sunxiuqinia rutila. The sequence continues at coordinate 49,289 of NZ_JBNGOT010000018.1, read as the reverse complement.
CAGCAACCTGTCATCAGTCAATATATCTTCTGCTCGCTTATTATAGGTGTTGTTGGTCATCTTAGGTTTAGTCCATTATATATCGTTGGATGAATAGCTTCGCATTAAATAAAACAAAACCGTTACTTGCTTGCCTTTTAAATCTTCCCGCAAGGTTTTCACAGAACGGTACACCAACGTGCGAACTGATTCGAGCGAAATATCCATAATACTGGCAACCTCAGGATAAGACAGTTCCACGATAAAACGTAAGTTCAATGCTTCCTGCTGTCGTTCGGGTAATTTCTGAATGGCTTTAAGCAGCCTTTGAATATCCTCTTGCAAAGGATCCTCCTCACTTCCAGCAGAATTACCCTCATTTCTCTCCAGCGATTCAGCGGTATATATTAATTGCAGCCGGCCTTTTTGTTTTGAGCACACTTTTCTCTTCAAGGACTTAAACAAGTAATTCCTAATACTATTTGTCTCTGAAAGATTTTTCCGATACTTAAAAAGCTCAAAAAATAAATCATGTATGCAGTCCTTCACATACTCTTTATCGCTGGAGTAAATCATTCCAAACGAAAAAAGTATTCCGGCATACCGTTCATACAATTCATTAAATGCAGAAGTATCCCCTTTCTTCAACTTTTCCCACAAAAGATAATCACCATTGATCTCCTTACACATATGTAGTCCCTATAATCTACACCTCAAAAGTATCATTTTTATTAGACACCATACCAATTGGATCATGATTTATACAACAAGGAAATCATTGGGGAAAAGACTTATAGGTCTTAGTAAAGATTCTAACCTGACAGAATGGGACCTCTAAAATCCGGAAAGCGATCAAACTGTCATTGCAGAACCTTAATTACAGAAAAAGGGGCTCACTGAGCCCCTTCAATTTCGATTAATGCTTTCAACAGCATCTATTGCGAACAATTATTTTTGCCCGACTAATACGCAATATCGTAATAGTCCGCTCCATCTATCAAAAACTGATCAACACTGATGTCGGTCATCGGGTGCTTAATCAACTGCATCAACAGATCGGGTCCGATGGTAGCCGAATGCGAACCACACATGCTTACCCGGTGAATCTGGTCAACAGTTTTAAAACTTGCCGCCAACACTTTCGTGTTCAGCTTGTAGTCATTCATATTTTTCACAATATCACGCACCACCTCAATTCCGTGTGACGAAATATTATCCAGACGGCTCACATAGGGAGCAACAAAATCGGCTCCGGCCTTAGCGGCAACCAAAGCTTGCTGCTGTGTAAAAATAGCTGTAGCTGTTACCCGAATACCACTGTCTTTCAAAATACGCATGGCTTTAAAACCCTCCGGGAATACCGGAATCTTAGCGTGAAAATTATCGCCCAGACCAAAATAGGATTTATACTTTTTCGCTTCCCGCACAATGTCATCCGATTTCGTGCTCATCATCTGAATATGCAAAGTTCCGTTGCCAACAATTTTGGCCACTTCATCGACCACCTGCGAAAGTTTCATTCCTGATTGCTTCAGGATGGTAGGGTTAGTCGTTACACCTTCCAATGGAAAAAAATCATACAACTCCTTCAATGCCGAAAGATCGGCCGTGTCTGCCATGTAAATCATAAGGTCTCTTTTTTACCAAAAAAAACGCAAGATCTCTTGAAAGAGTTACATCATTCAAGAGATTCCTGCGTTAGTTCGTTTATTTATAGTTTATCAAATAGCTGTCCGTTTATTGTCAGCGGAAGATTATGCCCCGTGTTAAATGTCTTTGGCATTTGCCAACAGGTACTCTTCTGCTTCGACGGACCAAAGTTCGTTATTTCGCTCACAAATCTCATGCAATTGTGCAAATAGCGGATCAGATTTTCCTTTTTCTTCAAATTCACTAATTGCTGTCAATGGGATGTCTTTGTGCGTATAAATCAATTTCTTTCCTCCGGGAACATTTGGAAGATCCAAGGTGGTATCGATCACCGCATTCAGTCCCCCGATATGGGTCACCAAACCAGCCGGATCAAGGCCTTTACCAAACATTTCAAGCGACTCCACCATGTCATCATTGTTTCCACCGGAAGTTCCTACAATGTGTGTTGATGCATAGTGCACGTTGTAGAAATTCATCTTCGCCGTAAAGTCAGCATTGCTTGGGCCGGCAAAGAAGTTCAAACAACCATCGTTAGCCAAAATCGCATCGCCCTGCTCAATCACAGCCGGAACGGGAGCAAACACAAATACATCGTTGTAGCCTTCGTCTTCTGTTAGTCCGCGCAACTTAGCCACCGGATCATCACCGCTTGTATTCAGATAAACCAGTTCAATACCTTTCGATTTTGCCCATGTTGGCGAATAGATGGAAGCTGCCCGGTCCAGTCGTGCCTGGTCAATATCGGTAACCACCAACAAAGAAGGCTTGCGGTCTTCACGCATCACGGCATAATTAATGGCAGCCAGTCCCATTGGACCAACGCCTGCCAGGATAGCCATCTTACCACCATCCACTATTTCCATGTCGTGCTTATACGAACCCGGTGTAGTATGGTAATTGGCATGCATAGCACCAATTACACAACTTAAGGGCTCAGCCAGAGATGCCGGATAATAGCCAGGGCCATCATAAGCCAGCAAACAATCCTGCTCCAGCACATCTTTAGGAATAATAACATAAGTGGCATCACCACCAATGTATTGGTAAGAATAGCCCGGAGCACTGAGCACGCCTACCGGACCGTCTTTATAATAGATGGCTGGCTGAATGGAGAATTTTTGTCCGGCTTTGAATTTATGTTGCCATTTGGCACCAACCTCCACCAACTCGCCGGCAAACTCATGCCCAAGCATAATCGGTTTTTCAGCCACATCATTCGGAATCCGTTTGTGGTCGGTTCCTTGCGTTGCCGCTTTGTACGACGACATGCAAATACTATCAGAAACAACCTTGGCTAAAATCTCATCTTCTTTGATTGCGGGAAGATCAAACGCTTCCAATCGCAAATCTTTTTTACCGTATAATCGAACTGCTTTTGTTTTCATATTAATCTGTTTTTTAAATTTTATTGATCACCAGTTGTTCCGGATCTTCTCCGGAATCTGCCAGCTAAACGTCTCTGAAACACTTTCAGGATAACGCTTTAAAAAGAGACCGCCTAATTCAACATGTTCTGTCCGCCGGTTACCGGCACAGCCTGCCCGGTTTCGTATTCCTGCTCCATCACATAAAAAATGGCACGCATCACATCCAGTGGCGTACATCCACGTCCGGCAGGAACCTGGGCTTCGTAAAACTGCTTCACATCTTCCAGTGTTTTCGCACCCGGCACTTTCCCGGCCCGCAGGTATTGCACAAACAAACCATTTTCGGGATCGGCCCATAGCGGCCCGTCAAAAAAGTTTCCGGGACAAATGGAGTTTACCTTAATATTGAATGGCATCAGTTCCAGTGCAAACGACTGCGTCAGGCCGATTCCTCCGAATTTACCGCCGGCATATGCAAAGTTTTTATTGCTTCCTTTCAGGCCCGATTTCGAATTAATTTGAATGATATCCGCAAAGTGATCCGACTTAAAGCGGTTTTGTAATTTCATGACGGCCGAGGCATATTTGGAACAAATGAAATAGGCTGAATAATTCACTTTGGTCATCAGCTCAAAAGTTTCAGGAGTCATTTCATCCAAGCCCCCAGCCCGAAGAATTCCGGCGTTACTGATAAACGTGTCCAGCCCTCCAAAATGAATAACCGTTTGGCGAACCAGGTTTTCAACCGATTCGGCATTGGCCACATCAACCGATACGAAAAGCGCTTTATTTTTCCGTTGAACAGCATTCAGCGCATTGGCAAAGGCCTGCCCTTTTTCGGCATTCAAGTCAGCAATCACCACATTGGCGCCATGCTCCATCAGGTGTTCTACAATTCCGGCACCAAATCCTTGGGCTCCACCAGTCACAATAATCACTTTTCGATCAGCGCGTCCGGTTGTTCCTCCCAACGAAATCTTAGAGCGATATTGCTCCACTTCCCAGCTTTCAATAAAAGCAATTTGCGCCGGTGTCATCGGGTGCGCCCCGCCAAACGACTCAGCAAACTGAGCAATTCGGCAGTGATCGGCTACCACATCCACCAAAATCCCGGCTCCCTCGGCATGATCAGCCATGACCAGAACGCCCAGCCCTGCCGCAAAAATCACTTTGGGTGCTTTGCCTTTTTCGGCGGTATATTTTGTAATTTCTTCTTTTGCTGTATTCAAGAAATCGTCCACATCCCCCTTAAAATCAACATACACAAAAGCCGAATTCGCATAAACAATTCCATCAGGCGTGAAAGGTGCAGTGATGGCTTGCTGATTTTCCTTCTGCAGGTATTTATTGAGCAACGAGCTGTTCACCAAACGAACTGTTTTCAGGCCTTCACCTGATACCATCATCCGAATGGCCGGTACAATCTGGTCTGCCACTGCGGACAATTCCAAGGCCTCGTTTTTCGGCTCCTCGCCATAAACAGCATCCAGCTTTTCTTCAATAAAGTTGTAGTTTTGGTGGATTTCCTCTACCGTGTTCCCACCAACAAATACGCCGTGGTTTTGCAGGAAAATAATTGCAGGCTCCTTCCCTTTTTCTCTCCGGTAATTCAAAACGGCCTTTTCAACCACCTTGAACAGAATATAACCCGGATCTTCGTAAGGGATGTAAAGCACGCTGTCGCCAAACAATTCGGCGGTTTTCTCTGCAGCCTGCTGGCTACACATCAATCCATTCACTTTGGTGGAGTGGGTATGCACTACCAGCGAAAAGTCAATCAGGTTGTGAAACGAAGTTTCCACCGAAGGGCGTTGTCCCTTTTCGGGCTCCACCCGGCTTTTCATCAGGTCGTTCACAATTTCTGCCTCGCGCTGCAGCACATTGTCCGAATACGTTTTGGTGTTTATTTCGGCCAGCTGCGCCCGATCAAGCTTGGCAAAGCCTGCTTCGTCAATCGTAGCCAGAGCAAAACCACTGGCTTTTATCCACAGGTGTTTATCATTTTTATAGGAAGTATTTCCGCCGCCAGCCAACACATAATCCTTTTGCTGACCATAAAACCGGGATACTTCGATGAGGTCTTTTATTCCTTGTTCCATGTTATCAATTTCCGGGGTTCAAATTCCAGCTTTCAAAAGGCATAGGCCATTGCATGCAAAATACACCCAAACCTGCGACTGAAAACTGTACTGATTAATTTTTAGTGTACAAAATGCTGAATGGCCGCATGACCGATGGCAATGAATTCCTTCCGACGATCCAATTTGGCTGTTCCGTAGGCATTCAGGAAGCCTTCCTTCCCTTTGGCCAGCAAATACTGATGGGCAGCAATAATGCAAGCTCCTTCGTAACCAATTTGCTTCAGGTTATCGCTGAGCGGATTGCCATCGCCACCATAAACGGTAATCGGGTCTAAAGCTGGCGTATTGTGTTCGGTACCGAAGGTAATCACAAAGCCTTTCTCGTTGAAGAAGTTGACAAATTCTTCCAGAATTTCCGGCTTGTTCCGTCCCGGAATCAGCTCCAGCGAATACACTTTCTTATCCACCAGGCTTTCATACAATTTCTCATAATCCCCTTCAAAATCGGTAAATTCTCCTTTGGGATTATCCAGCAAAACCGGATAACAAGGGATCCCTCCGGCCTGAACAATCAATTCAATGACTTGCTCCAGACTTAAGAAGGCTTTATCATCTTCCGGAACAAAGGCTTTTCCTCCGGCTTTCAACAGATTGCCACGAATCTCATTTTCCAATCCGGCAAAATCCGACATGGCCGATTTAGGCGCTTTTCCGCCAAACACCTTTTCAAAAAATGCTTTCTGGTCTTCTTCTGAAATATATTTTTTAGCCGCCGCCTCACGCAACGCTTTGGCAATATGGCGCTCGCGCAACAGGTTTTTCGCGTACTGCTCACGCATGGCTTGGAACGAGAAAACAAAATCTTCACCCAATTCCTTCAACCACGCATTCAGCTTGTCAATCATCTCACCGGTTTGGCGATTACTCTCATCCTGCACACGCAGCAAGCGCTCCACCATTTCGGCATTCAGCTCAACCGGATACTTGAGTCCTTTGCCACTAAAATACGTTCGCCCCGGGTTGTTGGGATCATTCACGCGGACACCCTGAGCCTGTAAATCCTTCTGCAAGGCCATGAATTCAATATTGAATAAAGGAAAGATATTGAACTGCTTGGCCCGCTCGTTGAATTCAGTGTACCCATCCGTGGTATAAAAGTCATTGATGCCTAACACTTTCACCTCTTCCTTTTTAGCCATTTCAAAAACCTGAATGATTTCTGAAAAAGCACTGAATGAATAAGGCGTATGAAAATGCCCGTTTACCTGAAGGATGTTTTGGCTCACATCTACTGTCTCAGCCAACAGTTTACGCTCTTCAGGATATTGATTAAAAATTGATTCGCTCGTCATCTTTTGCTTTGTTTTAATGATACTGCAAATAAAGCGAAACAAGTAACCAAACCCATCCTTGGGTGTCCTGTACCCGAAACAGCGACGCAAAAAACCTAAAGAGCTTTAGGCTAATCAGGCATTTGCATCGGCATACTGTTCGATAGCCTCCAGGTGTCTTTCTTTTTCCGACTCAGAGAGCAAGCTGGCCACAAATGAATTTTTGGTTAGCTGAACCAGTTCCGCTTTGGTTAGCCCAAGAGCCTCGGCCGAAGCCTGGTAGTTTTCGTTCATGTATCCGCCAAAATAAGCCGGATCATCCGAATTGATGGTCACCAATACGCCTTGATCCATCAGTTTTTTCAGCGGATGGTTCTGCAGTTTATCCACAGCCTTCAAGGCCAGGTTTGAAAGCGGACACACGGTTAGCGGGATTTGTTTTTGAGCAAGTTCGGCCACCAGTTCAGGATCATTGATTGATGAAATCCCATGGTCTACCCGGATCACCTTCAACAAATCCAAGGCATCCTTCACGTTGGCTGCCGGTCCTTCTTCGCCTGCATGAGCAACAGTCAGAAAGCCTTCCTCGCGAGCTTTGGCAAACACGCGTTCAAACTTCGCTGGCGGATTGCCTTTCTCGGATGAATCGAGCCCAACCCCCACAATCAGGTCTTTATAGTCGAGCGCTTCTTCGAGGGTTTCAAAAGCCGAAGCCTCGTCCAGGTGGCGCAAAAAGCACATGATCAACTGACTGCTAATGCCCAACTTCTCCTTCGCATCCTGTAAGGCCCGGTTAATACCATTAATGACCGTTGCAAACAGCACCCCACGGTCGGTATGTGTTTGTGGATCGAAAAAGATTTCGGTGTGCACCACGTTCTGCGCTTTGCATTTCAACAGGTAAGCCCAGGTGAGGTCGTAAAAGTCCTGTTCTTCCAATAACACGTTGGCTCCTTCGTAGTACAAATCCAAAAACTCCTGCAGGTTCGAAAAATTGTAAGCCTGCTTCAAAGCCTCAACCGAAGGGTACTTCAGTTCAATCTGATTACGTTCGGCCAGTTTAAAAAGCAATTCGGGCTCAAGCGTCCCCTCAATGTGCAAGTGCAATTCCGCCTTAGGCAGGTCGTGTATGAATTCGTTTAACGTTGTCATCCTATCCGATTTAATTTTTTACAAAGTTCCAATTCTTTTGATAATAACTGGCAACAAACAAAAAGGTTTTATGCGAAGCTCATTCCCGCACACAAACCGGCTGGTCACTGTTAAAATCCTCCAACCTCCTTTTTCTGAAAACAGCTTGCAGCAGGCTGATTTATAAATGCAGCATTTAAATATAACTATGCAGCATGCCTTTTTATAGTTACAGAAGCCTTCTGCACTAGCAAAACAATATGCTGCAGCATTAAAACAGCATGCTGCATTTGTAAATTAACCTTCTGCTTATTCTTTTTGCTTACTTCTGGCTCGTTGTTCAGCCTGAAACTTCCTGCGCATAAACGGACTGACATAGCCCCGTTGCCGGGAGGGCATCTGCCGAAAAACATATTTACCACAGGTGCGTAACTCATCCACCCGCTTTTTCAGGTAAGCATAGGCCCGGTCGCGAAGTTCTTTGGCAGGGTTCGTTCTGGGCGAAACCGAAGCATGCCATGCCGGTAAATCATTGGCCAGCTGCCGGGCTTGCGCCAACCCATCAAAGTTGAAGCCAATGGCTAAAAGCAGGCCGGAATGTGCCTCGCCCAGCACGGCCAAATCATTTAATGATTGGTACAAGGCCGAATAGGGCGTTCTTTTGACCGATGCCCTGAGCGTTTTCAGCAAATCGGGCTGGCGCCTGAAAGCAAAACGCATGTTAGCCGCCACACTTTGCTGCAAATGCCGCGCCTCCTGCTGTTTTTCCCGCAATGCTTTAGCCTGCGGATCCACCTGTTTCTGCTCCTTCTTCCACTTTCCCTGGTAATAACTCAACAAGTCAATTCCAAGCAGGAGCTCATCAAAAACGACGGGCGACAAACCAACCTCCAGCAACTCCTCCCGGTCTTCCTGGCTCCACACATATAAATCATGGGCCTCCTGCAGGCAAGTTGGGACGGGTATTGCCGGACGTTTGACCTGCCTGGACGGAATGCCCTTCAAGGCATCCAAATGCTCGGTGGTCGGTTGAAAAACAGCCATAAGTTTATTTATTGGTGCAAATGAAGCCTCAAGTTAATAAAACAGATCACATGGCGCAACAAACAAAGCAGGCTCATTCCGCTTCATCCTACCCACAAGCCCAGCACTTATTTCCCCTGCCCTTTGAAGTAATCCTGCTTTTCGGCAAACAAAATATTGAAGCTGGTCAGGCTACCGTAAGCGCGGGTAATATACTGCTGCAAATGCACCTTATCGGCATCATCCAGCTTGGGATGGCTGTTGATGTTTTGCTCCAGCACCCGCAAGCGGTCACGCAGCATGACTATCTTATGGAAAAAGTTGTCGATGGGAATTTCTTTCGTTTGCAAGTCCCGGTTTCCGGGCTTTAGCTCCATCACGCCGTCTTTCCACTTTTCGCCCAGCTTCACCGTGTGTGTAATCCCCTGGTACTTATCCAGCACAAAGCTCATCACCTCCTCAATATCAGCAAGCGACAAGCCGGTTCGAGGCTCGGTCTCCGGTGCTTCAAGCACCTCCAGATCCTCGTTATACTTGCTCATTTCCGACTTTCCTCCACGCTCAAAAAAGATTTCATAAATCGTTAAATGAGACCGGGCAATAATTCCTTCGCCATATACGGGGTGCGTAACCCGTGTGCCTACTGCTAATTCATTCATAGTTTTTGGACATTAGATTTTCAGATACTCAGATTTGCAGACAACTTCAAAATTAGAAGCAAAATCCTGGAGATAGCCAATCAATTTTCAAGTGCCTGTTTCGGCAATGAATTTAGAAAAATGATTGAAAACCCATGCGGCTGGTGTTAGAAAAATGTGGAGAAAGAAATCGAAAAACGAGTGACAGCAAGAAACCAATCAGGCTATGCTCCAATATCGCCATTATACAAGTCCTCAACAGGAAATATAAGGTCGTAATTGTTCCAATTCAGGTTTCCGTCCAGAATATGAAAATTCTTAAAAAGGGTTTCATTCTGATATTTTTTCACAGATGGATGACTGGCATTCATGATAAAAGATTTGAAATCAACCAGCGTCTCATGACTATCAGCAAAACTTATCCTTACGACAAAGTCGCCAATGTATTTTGCAGAAACCACCTTGATGATTTTAGAATAGTGCTCCTGACAATCTTCAACGATCTTCATTTCAACCTTTTATTTATTTTTTCGAACTCAATATTCTTATGATACACAAAATAGTCTACCCATTTTTCAACTATTTTGTTTGCATATAAATAAAAAAGTCTCATGCCATCAAAAGCATGAGACTTTTAGAATTATCATAGGAAGATGATAAGTAACAACAGCCCAACAGGGCTAGATACCTAATTTATTTCTTCGGATTTGCTCGGGTGTTGTAAAGTTACTTTTCACCACATGCCCTTTAAGGGGAACAATTTTTTCATGGATGGCATCAATGATCCAGTCAGCTTGCGGGAAGAATGCATCTTCCAGCTCATAAGCCGGAGTAATCCAGTTGCGCGAGCCCACCACTACCGGCGGAGCATCCAACTCATCAAAGGCCAGCTCGGTAATGGTCGAAGCCATCTCCTTCATAAACGAGCCACGAGCGGTAGCATCTCCGGTAATCACCAGGCGTCCGGTCTTTTTCAGCGATTCAATCACCGGCTCATAGTTGAATGGCACCAACGAACGCGCATCAATCACCTCAACACTCATACCATATTTTTCCTGCAGCTGGTCGGCTGCTTCCAAGGCCCGGTATAGCGTAGCTCCAATACTCAGGATGGTCAGATCTTTACCTGCACGCTTCACATCGGGCTCACCAAACGGAATTTCGTAGTAGCCTTCGGGCACGCCGCCTTCGTGAAACTGCTCGCCAATATCATAAATCCGCTGGCTCTCGAAGAAGATCACCGGATCAGTGCCTTGCAAGGCCGTATTCATCAAACCCTTGGCATCGTAAGGCGTGGCCGGAAAAACCACTTTCAAGCCCGGAATGTGAGCGGGCAAAGCGGTCCAGTCCTGTGAGTGCTGGGCCCCATACTTCGAACCAACAGAAACACGCAACACCACCGGCATTTTAATCACATTCCCACTCATGGCCTGCCACTTGGGCAACTGGTTAAACACCTCGTCGCCGGCACGGCCCAGGAAGTCGCAATACATGATTTCGGGAATCACACGTCCGCCGCACATGGCATAGCCAATAGCCGTTCCCACAATCGATGCTTCAGAAATGGGTGAGTTAAACAAACGATGATAAGGCAGCGCTTCGGTCAATCCGCGATACACCGCAAAGGCACCACCCCAGTCGCGATTTTCTTCTCCATAAGCAATCAGAGTCGGGTCTTTGTAAAAGCGGTCAACAATGGCTTCGAATAAACCATCGCGCAAACCGTATTGTTTAATTTTAGAAAACGGCTTGCCATCCTTATCGAAGGCAAAACGCTCTTTGTTTTTCAATTGTTTCACCCGTGGGTTTTCCTCCATCGGATGGTTTACTTCCGGCTCACGTCCCGGCTCCATGCTGTCTGCCGGCGAATCGGAAAACATCATTTCACCAATCAACTCCGGATATTTCTCCATATCCATCAGCGGTGAAACAGTATCGTCAATGGACAATTTCAAGCCCCAGGTGATCAGATCGGTGGTATTGGCTTTCACCGCATCCAGCTCATCGGCTGTAGCCACACCCGCCTCAACCAGTTCGTTGCCAAACCAGATGATAGAATCCACAGCTTGCCAGGCTTCAATTTCCTCCTTAGACCGGTACGAGGAAGCATCGGATGGCGAGTGACCACTAAAGCGGTAAGTCAACACATCCAGTAAAACCGGTCCACGCTTTTCCTTCAGTATCTCGCGCTTGCGCTTGTAGGCATCAATTACGGCCAGCGGGTTGTAACCATCCACACGCTCGGCATGCATCTGGTCGGCATTCAAGCCGGCACCAATACGCGCGGCTACTTTATAGCCCATGGTTTCGCCACAGGTTTGTCCTCCCATACCGTATTGGTTGTTCATGATATTAATGATCAGCGGCAAGCCACCTTTCATATCGCCTTCCCACAACTGATTGAACTGATCCATGGTCGCAAAAGTCAATCCTTCCCAAACAGGACCACAAGCCATGGAGGCATCACCAATATTGGCAACGACAATGCCCTCTTTGCGGTTCACCTTTTTGAAAAGTGCAGCACCAACGGCAATATCACCCGAACCTCCCACGATGGCATTGTTCGGATAAACGCCAAATGGCGTGAAGAAAGCGTGCATCGATCCGCCCAAGCCCCGGTTGAATCCAGTTTCGCGGGCAAAAATCTCAGCCAGTGTTCCGTAAATCAAAAAGCGAACAGCCAATTCCTTGGTGGTTCCCTGGAAGTTTGCTTTTACCGGAGCAAATGTTTTTCCATCGAAATGATTCTCCATCACATCGATCAGCTGCTCATCAGTCAGTTGATGAATGGCCGACAATCCTTTCGCCAGGATTTCGCCATGCGAACGGTGCGAACCAAAGATAAAATCTTCAACTCCCAGCGTGTACGCCATTCCTACAGCAGCAGCCTCCTGCCCAATAGACAAGTGAGCCGGCCCCGGATGGTTATAAGGAACACTGTTGTACTCCCCTTTGGTTTTAATTTCGTTGAGCATGGTTTCAAACTCACGAATGACAACCATGTCGTGATAAATGCGCAGAAAATCTTCTTTCGAGAAATTGGCTTTCTCATCTTCAATACTTTTGCTGTATTGGTTTACAGGAATCGGCTGGAAGCTTACCTCCCCCGCCTTCCTGACATCTTGCGGATCAATAAATTGTACTTTAGGCATATTTAATCAGTTTTATTCTATTTGCTTTACTCTTTCGTTAGTTTGTTATTCTGATATTGAGCTTCCTGTAAACAGTTTCAAATTCAAAGTTCCATGTTCCAAATTAGACTCAACAACTATTTGAACTTTCGCCCTTTCAACTCAGTCTCTTTCAGATAGGCTATAAATCCGCTGAGCATCTTACTGATCTCCATGGCCTGGTCATAAGCCTGGTCAAAATCGGCTTTTGAAATGTAGCCGGCATCCAATGCACGATAAAGCTGAGAACGGGCTTCACCACAAGAACCTTTTGAAAAAGACAAAAATTGACAAAACTCTTTATTTCCATCCCTTTCAAACCCTTCAGCAATATTATCCATTACAGAACCAGACGAAGCCCGAATTTGACTTACCAGCTTGAAGTCATTGCAGAAATCATTTCTTAACGTAAACTGATGAATCAACTTACAAAACTCACGTGCAGCCTTCCAAACATTTAAATCTTCAAAACGCTCAACCGTTGCCATAACCTGGAATTTGAAACATGAAATTTGGAACTTTTTAAAACTGGAATATCGTTTCCTTAATGATTTCGCTGACTGTTGGGTGCGGAAACACAATTTCCTCCACATCCTGAACACGCAGCTGGGCTTCAATTAAGGCACAGGCACCCCAGATCATTTCGGAGCAGGCTCCTCCAACCAGGTGAACTCCCAGAATTTCCTTGTATTTTTTACCCACAATCACCTTGCAGAATCCATCTTTCCCTTCATTCTCGGCCACAAAACGTCCGGCATAAGCCATCGGCAACTGGCGCACCTCCACCGCTATTCCTTTTGCCTTTGCAGCGGACTCGGTCAGGCCAACGCCGGCTATTTCCGGGTGGGTATAAACTACGCCCGGAATGGCTTGGTATCGCATGACATCTTTACGTCCCAACATGTGGTTGATGGCCACTTCGCCTTCGCGACTAGCCGTGTGTGCCAGCAACGAAAAACCGGTAACATCACCTGCAGCATACACATTGGGAACATTGGTACGACAATGCTGATCAATTTTAATTCCCCTGGGGGTAAACTCCACCCCAATGTTTTCAAGTCCGATGCCATCCACATTGGCTTTGCGCCCAACCGACAACAACACCTCATCACCGGTGATCGATTGCACCTGCCCGTCTTTCTCAAAGATGACTTCCTTGCCTTTCAGCTCAGTCACTTTCGCGTTCAAATGATAATCAATCCCGCGCTTGGTAAATTCCTTGCGCACAAAAGCGGCAATATCTTCATCCACCCCAGTCAGGATTTCCGGCAACATTTCAATAACCGTTACCTTGGTGCCCATGGCATTGAAGAAATCGGCAAACTCCGTTCCGATCACCCCTCCGCCAATAATCACCAAACTTTGGGGCAGGGTTTTCAACTTCAGAATTTCGCGGTTGGTGGTAACAATGTTTGGATCCAATCCCGGAATGGGAGGAACAGCCGCTTCCGAGCCGGAGCAGATCAAAAGGCGTGTTGCCTGGTAATCCTTTCCATCAGCCGCAAGGGTAATTACATCGCCACGCTTTTCCTTGATGACAGCTTCAGCCATCACCACTTCGGCTTTGGCATGTTTCATCTTGGCGCCAACACCGGCAACCAGCTTGCGCACCACTTTATCCTTGCGCTTCATGATTTTGCCGAAGTCAATGGAGACAGGCGACTCAATGGCAATACCATATTTGCCCGCCTCGTGGGCATACTCCAAAACTTTAGCCGAATTCAGAAGCGTTTTGGTTGGGATGCATCCTTCATTCAGACACACCCCACCCAAAGCTCTTTTGTCAAAAATTACAACGCGCATTCCTTTGGCACCGGCGCGCTCGGCAGCAACGTATCCAGCGGGACCACCGCCTAAAATTGCTATATCAAATTTGTTACTCATGTTTTAGATTTTCAGATTACTGGCTTCCCGGAAAGCTCACAGCGTCAGGTTTTCAATTTGTTCTTTAATTTCTTTCAGGAACAGGGTGGCTTCGCCGCCATCCAGCGCCTGATGATCGTAGGTCAGTGAAAGCCCCATCATCGGCACAAAACCATACACACCGTCGCCTAAATCCTTTGGACGGGGAACAATGGTGCAGACCCCCAAAATAGCCGTCTGTGGCAGATTAATAACCGGCGTAAACAACTCAACCCCATAATTACCCAAATTGGAAACAGTAAAGCTGGCCGCTTCAGGCTTCAGCAACTCAGGATCAACATTGCCTTTGCGGCACTGCCCGGCTACAGTAGCCAGTTGCGACGAAAGCCCTTCAATGGAAAGGTCGTCGGCATTTTTAATGGCCGGCACCATCAAACCACGTTCGGTGTCTACAGCCAGCCCAAGGTGCACTTTCTTAAACCAGCGCATGCTGTCGCCAATAAAATGTGTATTCACCTGCGGGAACTTTTTCAACGCCTGAATCACTGCAAAGCAAACCATATCATTGATGGTAATATTTTGAGAAACTTCTCCAGCCTCCAGTTTCTTTTTAAAGGATTTCCTCAGTGCCATAATCTGACGGGCATCGGCACTCATGTGGTGGGTGAGCTGGGCCGAATTCTGCAACGACTGATGCATGGCTTTAGCAATCAGCTTGCGAATATTGGTCAGCTTTTTCACTTCAAAGTCATCCCCATAAACCGGGTTGTACGAAATCAGGTTTTCAGCTGCTGCACGACCGCCCAATCCCGTGGTTTCAGCAGCAGGAGTTAAGCCTTCAGCTTTTGCTTTTTCCTGAGCCAAGGGAGTGAGCTTGGGCAAAGCCTCCGCAGCCCCTTCAATATCCTGCGCAATGATGCGACCATAAGGCCCGGAGCCTTGTACCTGTTCATACGGAACCCCCAGCTTCTCGGCCATCACTTTGGCCCGGGGCGAGATTTTCACGTTGCCTTCAGGCTGCCCGCTTAACACCACCGGTTTTTCTTCGGTATCCGGAATTGCTTCGACTTCAGGAGCCGTTTCTGCCTCGGCGGCAGCATCAACAGGTTGTTCTCCCCCCGGACGAAATTCATCCACACTTTCGCCACGTTGACCCAAAACAGCCACATTAATCAATACAGGAACTTCGTCGCCTTCTTCAAAAAAGACAGCCAGAAGTTCTCCGTCCTCTTTCGCTTCTTCCTCAAACGAAGCTTTGTCCGTTTCATAGGAAAACAGCAAATCACCTGCTTTCACCTGATCGCCTACCTGCTTGTACCATTCTCCGATGATGCAAGTCTCTACAGATTGCCCCTGGCGAGGCATAATTACCGGAATAGCCATATACGTTTATTTCACTTGTTAATACATAAGTTCGATTTCTCGTCCATTCACAGCCATACACAACTACCACAGCACATGGCTTTGACAAATTTACGGTTGTAAACTTACATCATACAACTTGTAATTACAAGTTGAAATTAAGAATTTAAATATTTTTCTTACTTTTGATTTTCATTCAACAAGCTATGGTGCAAGAACTCCGAATTCCGCAGTACAAAAAATTATACGAAATTCTGCGTAAGCATATTCTCTCCGGCGTTTATGAAGAAGGCAGCTTACTTCCTTCGGAAAATGAACTGTGCGCGGTTCACAACATGACACGCCCAACAGTGCGCCATGCCCTGGAAGCCCTGGTGCAGGATGGCTTCATTTACAAGAAACAAGGCAAAGGAAGCATTGTCCAAAAGCCTCCTCAAGACATTGGTATTTTATCGATATCCGGTACATCATCGGCTATTGGGAAACAATACCTGCAGACACAAATTCTGCAAAAACCCACGATTAAAGCCTGGCCTACGCCTTTCAACTTTGACCTTTCGGAAGCGGAAAAGGACTTTGGATGTATTTACATGGAACGACTTCGTTTTGTGAATGAACAAGCTGTATTTTACGACATCAACCACATTCCCAACATCAACCTGCCGCGCTTTACCAGCCGAACATTTGAGAACAAATCACTCTTTGACATTTTAAGAGGACACTACCAGATTGAAATTAAAGGAGGCGAGCAAAAGCTAAAAGCCATTAAAGCAGATGATAAAATAAGCCAGCTGCTGAATATCAAAAAAGGGGAACCGGTACTTTATGTCGAGCGGAAACTATCGACCAACCGCGATGGTTTTCACATCTACTCCACCATCTACTTCAACTCGGAGAAGCACGCGATTTTCGGTAATTTCTAGCACAAAGAGGCAAGTCAAAAATCTCGATCCTTTATACAAAAAGAAAGGTGGACATCCGTGCATCCACCCCTAGCTGCACATAAATCTCTTGAGAAGAGACTGGATATCCACCAAAAAGTCTTTGATTACAAAGTTAATGACAATTTCATAAAATCTTAACTATTATACAACACCTAATCAGCAGTCTTTTTTTGCGCTTAAATCAACAATATGTACAACAAGAGATGCCGTCACAAGCCCCATAAAACACTAGCTATCAAAAACAAAACTTCCTATCCACCCCAAACGTATTATTTCATAAAATCTGACGATTAATATTTATTCATTTCTTGCGCATAAATATTCACCACTTTCGTCTAAAACCTAAATTTTGAGAAAAAAAATTTTAATCTTTGTGTTTCAAAACACAAAACTTTTAATGAATAAAAATCAGACTATGAAGGTTTTAAAATTTGGAGGAACATCAGTTGGAAGCGTTGAAAATATGAACGCTGTTATGAACTTAATTACTGATGGAAAAAAAAAGCTGGTGGTTCTGTCCGCGATGTCAGGAACGACCAATGCTTTAGTTGAAATTTCTGACTACTTACACAAGAAAAACAAGGACGTTGCACGAGCTCAGATCGGTAAGCTCGAACTACAATATAAGGAAGTTGTTTCCAATCTTTTCAAGGAAGAAGCCCGAAAAAAGGAAGGCCTGCAAATCATCAAAAAATGCTTCGAAACGATTCGTCAAGAAGCTAGCGGAGCATTTGACCAGACCAACGAACAAGCCATTCTGGCGCAAGGAGAACTCATGTCAACCGGCCTGTTCACCCAGCTTATGCTTGAAAACGGATACAACACCAAGCTTTTGCCTGCGCTCGACTTCATGCGAATCGATGCAGAAAAATCAGCCGATCTGCATGCCATTACGGTCAATATTGAAAAAGTGATGAAAGAAGTTGGCGATGCCGACTACTACATTACCCAAGGTTTTATTTGCCGCAACGACAAAGACGAAATCGACAATCTGCAGCGTGGTGGATCAGACTACACCGCATCCTTGATTGGGGCCGCTCTATATGCCGAAGAAATCCAAATCTGGACCGACATTGATGGGTTTCACAACAACGACCCCCGCTATGTTAGCAACACCAAAAAGATCGAACAGCTATCGTTTAACGAAACCGCCGAGCTGGCTTATTTCGGAGCCAAGATTCTGCACCCGCAAACTGTTCTTCCGGCCAAGTTGCACAACATTCCGGTTCGCCTGAAAAACACCATGAACCCAAGTGATCCGGGCACACTAATCACATCAGAAACCAGCGGCAGTGGCATTAAAGCGGTGGCAGCCAAAGACGGCATTACAGCCATTAAAGTTCGTTCCGACCGTATGCTTATGGCTTATGGTTTCCTGAAAAGTATTTTTGAAATTTTCGAGTTTTTCAAAACGCCAATCGACATGATCTCCACATCAGAGGTAGCCGTTTCGCTGACCATCGACAACACCAGCAAACTGAAAGACATCCTGAAAGAGCTTAAAGAATATGGTGAAGTTTTGGTTGACGAAGAGCAAACCATTATTTGTATTGTTGGTGACATCATTGGTGAAGAGCGTGGTTTTGCATCAAAAGTATTTAATGCCTTGGAAGGCATTCCAATTCGTATGATTTCTTACGGTGGAAGCCGTCACAATATCTCCGTTTTGGTTCCTACAGCCTTCAAGCAAAAAACATTGCAGGCCATAAGCGACAACCTGCTGGAGAACTAACAACATTAAGTTACCAATTACCAGTCGGCTCCAAAAACGGGAGGTGAAGCCCTACAATAAACCACCTTCAACTTTGGAGCCGACTGCGTAATTAGCTACGCCTCTCAAGCTTCACATTCAAACGCCATTTTTTTTAGGGCACCTCAATTTCAATAAGCCAAGCAGTTCTCCTCCCATTCCTCAAAAAAAATCACGCGAAGGCCTTCCTTCGGCCTACAACAAGCGCATTCAGGCAAAAATGCTCCTTGTTATTAACTTTTTCAGCATTTAATTCCGCTTTCATATTGATTATCAACAAAAAGAAAATCGAAAATAATTCATTTATTTTCCCCATTTTATTTTTTTTAAAGCAAAATTAGTCTACATTTGCCATTCACATTTTTATTTTAATACTGATTATGAACATTTTTGTAGGAAACCTCAATTACGCAATTACTGAAGATGATATGCGTGAGATCTTTGAGGAGTATGGTGAGCTGACTTCTGTAAAGTTAATCACAGACAAATTTACTGGTAGAAGTAAAGGATTCGGATTCGTTGAAATGGCTAATGCTGAAGAAGCTCAAAAAGCGATTGAAGAATTGAACGGTGCAGAAGTAGAAGGACGCTCTATGGTTGTTAATGAGTCTATCGAGAAAAAGAGAGACAACAACCGTGGCGGCGGTGGCTTCCGTGGTGGCAACAACCGTGGCGGTGGCGGCGGTTACGGCCGTAGAGACAACAACTTCAGATCAAACTACTAATTAGGAGCTTGATTATGAAAGGTACTGTAAAATGGTATGACGCAACCAAAGGTTTTGGATTTATCCTGACCGAGGACAACAAAGACATCTTTGTTCACCGTTCTGGTTTAGCTGATGCCTACGCTGGTCTTGACACTGACGAGACTGTAGAATTTGAAATTGGTCAAGGAAACAAAGGACCAATTGCAACGAACGTAACTAAAGTAGACTAATTCTGCGATTGGAGCGGGTACTTTTCGAAGTCAGCTCCTTCAATTAACGATATTTATCACTACTTGTATTATTAAAAGCCTGGCTTCGGTCAGGCTTTTTTTATTTAGTACGTCCATGATTTTCCAAAAATAAGCAATAGGCAATTGCTCTTCAGAATACTTCTACAAAGCAAACCGGAAGATCAAAAAACTAAAAAGACACAGCTAAATTGCAATTATTTCGGTGGGTGCGTGCCTGGAGGTTAACTCAATCCGATAGGTTTGGCTAAGGCTTTCAAAAACCGCATAGGCCTTCTCCGGCGTATTGTTCTCGCCTGAAAGGTGACTCAGCAGGATGGTATGCAACTGTTCCCCGGCATGCTCCTTCAATAACAAACAAGCCTGTTCGTTGGACAAGTGTCCCCTATCAGAAGCCACGCGCTGTTTCAGGTAATAAGGATACGGGCCATTCATCAGCATATCGTCATCGTAGTTACTTTCCAGAAAAACAGCATGACAGCGGGCAAACTCAGCTTTCACACGTTCGCAGGCTTCTCCAATGTCAGTCATCACACCAACATGTTTGCCGGCATAGGAAACCCGAAAAGAACAAGCTTCCACTGCATCGTGTTGTTTGGAAAAGGGTAAAACGGAAAACTCGCCAACCTGAAATTCTTCATTGGGTTCAAACCAGCGGGGCGTTTCAGGCCGGACAGCCTTACGCATGGCCAAAAACGTTTTTTTAGTAAGGTACACCGGAATCCCCATGCGCTTGCCCAACACGCGGGCACCCCGACAATGATCGCTATGCTCATGCGTGATCAGAACTGCCTTCAACTTGGAAGGATCAATCTGTTTCTGCTCCAACCGAAGTTGAATTTGCCTGGCCGACAAGCCAGCATCAACCAAAACCGCTTCTTTTTCATTCCCCACATAATAGCAATTTCCATTGCTTCCCGACGCCAATGCACAAATTTCAAGTTGACTCACGTTCAATTTTTTATTTCAGCAATAATTTGCTCTGGTAAAATCTGATCTCCTTTTAAAATACATTTTGCCTTTTCGTAAAATGGCCGACGAACAGCCATCGCATTTTCGATAAAGGCCAGCAACTCCTCATTGGATTTCCCTTTGATGAGCGGACGTTCTGTTTTTGATTGACTCAGCCGGTCGGCCAACGCTGCTGTTGGCACATCTAAAAAAACACACAACCCGGCTTGGTTCATCAGCTCCATATTATCAAAAAAACAGGGAGCCCCACCTCCGGTAGCAACAATAACCCGGTCAAAATCGGCAACTTCCATCAGTGCTTTTTGTTCCTTTTTTCGGAATGCCGTCTCCCCCTCTTCTGCGAAAATCTGTGGGATCGACTTAAAGTATTTTTCCTCAATATACTTGTCCAAATCAACAAACGGAATATTCAACTGCTCCGAAAGCTTTCTCCCCAAGGTTGATTTTCCACAGCCCATATATCCGATCAAAAATACTTTCATCAAAACAGTGACATTTGATTTTTATCGTCTTCTTCCTCTTCGTCCGTAGGCTTCACTTCAAAAGGCACATCGTCCGAAACTTCTTCCGGTTCGATATCCGAAGCCGGCTTATCATCCTCATCCTTCACAACTGGTTCAATCTCGGTAATATTCTCAACCTCGTAATTAGTCAACCGCTTGCCTCGCGCTTTGTACGATTTTACACCAATAAACTCGGCCACCTCAATAATTTCATTTTCCCGCGCCGAATTTTTTCCGCCAAATTCAATCTCCAGACGGGGATAATGCACCCAAGTTAAGCTAACCAGCTTGCTGTCGGGATGATCACCTATAAAGCTGATGCGTCGTCCCATGGTTTCGTCTATTTCAAAACGCTTAACGTAGTAATATTCCTGCTGGGCATCGTAATACACTACCGATAATATCTTGGCATGGTCAAACTTCTCAATCACCAGGATGTCCGGATCAAAATGATTTGACAAGTCGAAGTTATACAACTGATACTCTCCGTTCTTGTAAAGAACCAAAATCTTGTCTTCCCCCTGGAACTCGCCCAGGAACTTACCTCTTGAATCGGAATTAATCCTCAACACATCCGGGTCAAACCATATTTTCCGTCCACCAAGGGTCGAAACCCCTTTTTCCTTCAGGCTGATTTTGTGCACATCGTTCTTCGTCAGGATATTCCCCATGGCTCCACGGCCTTTAATGGCCAACTCGCCAAAGTCCACTTCAAAGTTGAGTTTTTTCAGGCGTGCCTTATGTTTCAGGGTAACCCGCAACACTTCGGCTTCGCCATTGGGGTTGGCACTGAAATACCAAATTCGGGAGCCCGCTGTTCCTTTAGTCAGGTCATATTCTTTATCACGGGTCATGCCGGTAACGGCAAAACGTTTCATGTAGAACGTTCCTTGTCGTCCATCACGATAAACCACATTGTAAATCGTCCGTTTATCGTTTCTTTTGAATACGCCAAGGTGCTGAATGTTTTTGCCCACAAACGCTTTTTCCGACACTTTGGTCACGAAATACGTTCCATCTTTCCGGAAAACAATAATATCGTCCATATCGGAACAATCACAAACGTATTCGGCCTTGCGCAAACTTGTTCCCATAAAGCCTTCTTCCCGGTCGAAATAGAGTTTTTCGTTGGCAACAACCACCTTACTGGCTTCGATGCTTTCAAAACTTCGGATCTCCGTTTTGCGCTCCCGTTCCTTACCGTACTTATCTTTTATCCGTTGGAAATATTCAATCGTAAAGGGAACGATGTTTTGAATTTTCCGGATGATTTCTTCAATTTCATCTTCAATCGACTGAATATGATTGTTGGCCTTATCCGTATTGAATTTAAGGATACGCGCCATGCGGATTTCCATCAACCTCAGAATATCATCCCGCGTTATCTCCCGCTTCAGCTTAGGCTTCCATGGTTCCAGCCGATGATCAATATGAGCCACCGCCTCGTCCATATTTTCGGCCTGCTCAAACTCTTTATCCTTGTAAATGCGTTCTTCAATAAAAATCTTCTCCAAAGAGGAAAAGTGCCAGGCTTCTTCAAGCTCCCCCTTGCGGATCTCCAGTTCCAGCTTAAGCAAAGCCAACGTTTGATTCGTGTTGCGTTTCAAAATATCGCTCACGCCAATGAAAAGCGGCTTATCATTTTCGATAATACACGCGTTGGGTGAAATGGAAACCTCACAATCAGTAAAGGCATACAAGGCATCGATGGTCTTATCAGAAGATACTCCGGCGCCAAGATGCACCAGAATCTCCACCCGATCAGAAGTGTTGTCATCAATGCGTTTTACTTTGATTTTATTTTTATCGTTGGCCTTAATAATCGATTCGATTAGGCTTGAAGTGGTCTTTCCAAAAGGCAGTTCTGTGATGGCCAAAGTTTTGTTGTCCACTTTCTCAATCTTGGCACGCACCTTTATAGCTCCTCCGCGAAGTCCGTCGTTGTAACGCGAAAAATCGGCCGATCCGCCTGTTGGAAAATCCGGAAAAATTTCAAATTCCTCTCCCTTCAAATAGGCGATCGAGGCATCAATAAGCTCATTGAAGTTATGAGGAAGAATTTTCGATGCCAACCCAACTGCAATTCCTTCTACACCTTGGGTTAACAACAAAGGGAACTTAACAGGCAGAGTAATGGGCTCTTTCTTCCGCCCATCATAAGACAATTTCCAGTTGGTCGTTTTGGGATTGAACACTACATCGAGGGCAAATTTTGACAAACGAGCCTCAATGTAACGTGGAGCAGCTGCCCCATCGCCGGTTAAAATATTTCCCCAGTTTCCCTGGCTGTCAACCAGCAAATCTTTTTGTCCCAGCTGAACCAGAGCATCGCCGATAGAGGCATCACCGTGTGGGTGATATTGCATGGTTTGCCCAATGATGTTGGCCACTTTATTGTACCGTCCATCATCCATCTCGCGCATAGCGTGCAAAATACGTCGTTGAACGGGTTTCAATCCATCATTGACATAAGGCACTGCACGTTCTAAAATAACATATGATGCATAATCAAGAAACCAATCCTGGTACATCCCTGACAAGTAGGTAATGCCATCACTTTTATCAGCCTGCTGACTATCTTTGTTTACTTCCTCTTCTGCCACAACGATTTTATTATAGGTAAAACTTTAGGTTCAATCAATCACGCGAATGAATTACACTTCGTCTTTTTCCACATAGAGGTTATCGATGATAAACTCCTGCCGGTCCGGGGTATTTTTCCCCATGTAAAAATCAAGCATCTGCGAAACAGATTCATGTTTTTTCATTTGAACGGGCTCCAGACGAATATCCGGACCAATAAACTTCTTGAATTCATCGGGTGATATTTCCCCCAATCCTTTGAATCGGGTAATTTCTGGCTTGGCTCCCACCGCTTTTACGGCCGCCAAACGCTCTTCTTCGGAATAGCAATAAAAGGTTTTCTGCTTATTCCGAACACGAAACAAGGGGGTTTGAAAAATATAAAGGTGTCCTTTTTTGACCAACTCCGGGAAGAATTGCAAAAAGAACGTGATTAATAACAAGCGAATATGCATACCGTCCACATCGGCATCGGTGGCGATAATAACCTTGTTGTAGCGCAAATCTTCCATGCTCTCCTCAATATTCAGAGCAGCCTGCAACAAGTTAAATTCCTCATTTTCATAGACCACCTTTTTGGTCATTCCATAGGTGTTCAGCGGTTTTCCACGTAAACTGAACACCGCTTGCGTATTCACATCGCGCGACTTGGTAATCGATCCACTGGCCGAATCTCCCTCGGTGATAAAAATCGATGATTCGCTTTTGCGCTCATGGTTTTTGTTGTAATGAATTCGACAGTCGCGCAATTTTTTATTGTGCAGGCTCGATTTTTTCGCCCGTTGCTTGGCCAGTTTTTTGATCCCGGAAATAGCCTTTCGCTCACGCTCCGACTCCTGAATTCGTCGCAGCAACACCTCGGCCACCTCCTGATTTTTATGCAGGTAGTTGTCCAGTTCCTTCTGAATAAAGGAGACCACATGGTTACGCACGCTGGGGCCGTCAGGGCCAATGTCGCGTGATCCTAATTTGGTTTTGGTTTGAGATTCAAACACAGGCTCTTCCACCTTGATGCTGATGGCCGCAATGATGGATGCCCGGATATCGGAAGGATCAAAATCCTTTTTGTAGAAATCACGCACCGTTTTCACAATGGCTTCACGAAAAGCGACCAAGTGGGTTCCTCCCTGCGTGGTATGCTGCCCGTTTACAAACGAATAATAGTCTTCGCCATATTGATTGCCATGGGTAAGAGCCGCTTCAATATCTTCGCCTTTCAGATGAATAACCGGGTAAAGAGGCTCGGCATCCAGATTTTCTTCCAGAAGATCTTTCAGTCCATTCTTTGACTGAAACCGTTCTCCGTTGCACAAGATGGTTAATCCGGCATTCAGGAACGAGTAATTCTTCATCATGTTATCCACATAGTCCTTCTGGAAGCGGAAACTTCTGAAAATATCTCCATCCGGCACAAAGGAAACCATTGTTCCATTGGGTTCCTCAGTTGTTCCCAGTTCTTTCTCCTCAACGACCTGTCCTCTTGAAAAAGCAATCTCTTTGACCTGTCCTTCCCGAAATGCCTTGATGACAAAGCTGGTCGACAAGGCATTCACCGCTTTTATACCAACTCCGTTCAGTCCAACTGATTTTTTAAAAACTTCCGAGTCGTATTTGGCCCCGGTATTCATTTTCGAAGCAACATCAAGCAGCTTGCCCAAAGGAATTCCACGTCCAAAATCGCGTACACTTACCAACTCGTTTGAAACATGAACTTCGATTCTCTTACCAAAGCCCATCATAAACTCATCAATTGAGTTATCCATGACTTCTTTTAGAAGCACATAAATTCCATCGTCAGAGGCAGTTCCATCACCCAGCTTTCCGATATACATTCCGGGACGCTTCCGGATATGTTCCTGCCAATCAAGCGTTCTTATCGAACCTTCATCGTAATTAGGAGTCATACTTATTGCTATTTGTCACAAATATAAAGAAAACAAAACACCCTTGAAGTCCCTCGATTTTGTCAATAATTAACAAACCACGGTTGAAAACTTCCTTGGGAGGCCAAGTTTGTAAAAATAGTCATAAACCTTGATCCTTTGCTTAAAAAGTCATTAATTCATCGCTATTTACTTTCACTCTTAATTAGGATTTAACGGTTAGAAACAGCGCCGGTCGGTGTTTTCAGGCAATAAAAAAGCTGTTGAAAAATCAACAGCTTTCTATAAATAAAATTTAAATTCGACTATTTGTCTTCCATCCAGGAAGTGAACATCCAAAAATATTTTTCGGTCTGCTTTACCATTGAGTTTACCAAGTCAATGGTGGACACATCTCCCAAATCATTGGCCGTTTCAAGGACATTAATCATTTGCGACAACAAAATCTCGAAGTCACTCAGAATTTGTCCAACCATCTCTTCGGGGCCGGGAATTCCCTCGGGTTCCTGAATTTTGGAAATGGTCAGGTATTCCTGTAAGGTTGCCGTTGGGTGGGCTCCAAATACCCGCACCCGCTCAGCCAAATCATCAATGTTCACTTTGGAAAAATCGTATAATTCCTCGAACTTCTCATGCAAATCAAAAAAGTCTTTGCCGGTTACATTCCAATGAAAATTGCGTAATTTCTGGTAATGGACATGGTAACTGGAGATTAAACGATTGATTTGCTCGATCAGTTCTGAGGTATCTTTTTGGTTAAATCCTAGTCTTACAAATGTTTTTTCTTTTGTTTCCATGGTCTTCCTCTTTCGCTTTTAATGAATTCGTTATTTCAGGTTTTCTTCGTGATAGACCAATACCGGTCGTTTAAAATGAGTGAGCACATAATGTGTTTCCGATGAAGAAAACAGGTCAGCTAAAAAGCCTTTTGTTTCTTTCATGATCACAAGGACGTCTGGTTTTTCATCTTCCAGGTATTTTTTCAATCCCTCGCGTACATTTTTCTCATGCGAATGGGCAAAGTTCAATTGAAATCCCTCGATACTTTCCTTGGTCATGGTTTTAAATCCGGTCCATTTCAAAATCGATTCAAAATTGGTGGATTCCAGGTTGTGAAAAACGGTCAGACTGCGTTGGCTCAGGCCTTCTGTCAATTCTTTCAAGTGGCGCATGGCCTTAAAATCTTCGGGGTGAAAGGCTGTAGCATACAAGTATGTATTGATGCCCGCCGTAGGAGTATCGTCGGGAAGAATTAAAACCGGGCAAGCTACTTTATCAATGATATTGGGATAGTTGATTGCTCCGGTGTCCAGTCCGGAATAGCTGTTGTAATTGCTCATTAGCAGCAAAACATCTTTCTCTTCCTCTATCGTTTTATTAACAACACTCAACCGGTCATTCTCCACCACATCCAGCTCATAAGGAACGTTTTGTGGGTGAAGCTCCAGGTATTTTGCCACAATGCTTTGCATTTCTGTTCGGGCTTGTTCAAAATCTTTTCTCAATGTTTTCTCGGCCACGCGGAGGCTAGCATCAATATTAGAGCCTGTTGGCTCAATAAAAGCACCGCTTCCCATCCAATTAAAGTCCAGCACATAGCTTATTTTAAGTTTTCGCTGTTGCTGGTTACTTAAGTTGAAGCCCGAAAAAATGAGGGGTTCCATATTTTTTGAGGTATCCAGTAGCAATAAATTTGTTTTCATGACTTTTTGATTTGAGTTCTATTGTTGCAGGGCAATCATCGTAAAATGACAACTAACCCTTATTTTATTTTGTCGTTGATTCGGGATCCGCTTCTTTTTGATGTTTTCGATGTCGAAAAAACAACTGCAGGGCAATCTTTAAACCTGTTTCAAAAGCCAGGTTCTTAACATACCCTGTAAAGGCTTGTATCGCCTCGCCGGATTGATCTTTCAATTTATCTTCCAAATAGCGCGACTTAAAGCGTAGGTTCTGTCTTTTCAGTTTCAATTCACGCATGTTTCTGATGTCCTTCATAATTCTACCTCCTCTTCTTCATCGTCAAACAACAAGGAGGAATACTTTCTTAAAACCAGCGAGGTAACCAACTGTTTTTTCAGTAAGGCAAACAGGACAACAAGCACAACAAGCACTCCGATGACAAGCAGCAAACCTGTCAGATAATCATGATAAACCTGCCCATACCAGGCAACAAATGCAGCAAAGCAGAAAAACACCACCATTGCTACACCCGTAATCAACACTAGGGTGCTGATAAAATAACTTGTAACCTGGGTTACTTTGCTAAGCACCGAAAGCTTCAACAGCTCAATGCGTGTCTGAACATACTTCTTTGTAACTTCACTCAGTTCATTGACATTATCTGATAGGTTTTTGCTCATAAGATTAGAGAATTTTAATGATTAGCTTACTTTCCACCGGCATCTGCCTGCGCTTTGGCTTCTTTTTTAACTTTCTCTTCCACTTCGTTTGTTTTCTCCTTGACCTGATCGATCATTTCATTAACCTGATCTTTCAAATGGTCAACTTTTTCTCCGATCACATCGGTCATGTCTTCAGATACTCGCTTCACTTTTTTCTGGATTTTCTTTCTTGTTTTTTCACCTTTTTCAGGGGCTAATAAAACTCCGGCTAATGCTCCAGCGGCAGCACCGGCAACAAATCCCAACAGGGCATTTCGTGTTGCTTTACTCATGGCTTCATTTTTTAATGGTTAATAATTAAGTTATCTAAATAGACGTCTTCCACTTATCCGACGTCCGCGTATTTGTGTTATTATCACGGGTCGTTGTTATTCGTCCGGACCGCATTCGGGAATTGCTTCCGCGGATGGTCTGTTTATCTTTAGCTGAATACGACTTGGAATTCAAATAAAGATTCATATTCTCAATTCGTTTCTTCAGATTCCTCATGATTTTTGTTTTTCAGCATTTACTTACAAAAGAGAAAAAACCATTCCAAAAGGCCCAGCCAACAACCTCACCCCACCATTTACTGAATAACAAGAGCTTACAAACATCTCCCATCAAACAAACGGCTTTAAAGAAGTAGAATATGTTCCACAACTTGTGGAAAAACCTTATCAAGAGTTAAGCCTTGGGAAAATCAATTCATTAACCTAAGGAGAAGGCCAGGCAGCCCATTCCTCTATTCGAAGTTGTCCTACAAAGTGCAGGCTTGCGGAAATGCACCTGATTAACGTGAGTGAAAACACCTTGGTAAGCCGGTTCGTAAACAGAAGCAAAATCTCAGCACCGAGAAGCTGAAGAAAATGATGCAAATTTTTCGACCACCGACAGAACAGGTAGGAACACCAAGGGCTATTGAAGGTGTTTTTGCGAAAGATTGGAAAGCAAACTGACTACCCCATACACCAGGGCAAAAGCCCCAATAACCGTAGCCAGCGTTAATCCGCTGCGTAAAGGTTCGAAGATAAGCACCAACCCAAAAGACAAGGCAATGACGCTGCTGAGAAATAAGCCCCAATTGGTGATGCCGGCTCTTCGCAAGCTTGTAAACGAAAAAGCCATAAGCAATCCCCCCAATAAGGCCCAAATGGCCAGCAGAATAACAAAGAATGAAATTGTTCCACTAGGGTTATACAAAATCAGGAGCCCGATACCAAGATCAAAAATTAGCTCGAACACAAAAGAAGAGCGTCTTGGTCGGTTTTTGGAAAGCAGCAAAACAAGGCCCGACAAGGCTCCTTTCACCAAAAGGAAAGCGGCAACAAAGCGGGTAATGGACAGCAAGGTGAAACCCGGAAAAAACAAAAGCGCTACTCCTAAAAGGATCATGACAATCCCTCTCACATAGCTCAATGATGATTTGTCGGACAGTTGAAAATTCATCGTGATCAGTGGTATTTAATTTATATTACAAGTCTTCCTTCAATGAGATTCTGTCTGCGCTTACAGCTCAGCCCACTAAATCGACTTGAGAGGTTCATTCTAAAAACAGCAACTTCAGCTATAAAATTAAACGAAAAAAAAAGTTTGCTGCAACGCCTATCGGCTGAGCGGATCAATGGGCAAAAATATCCACAAACTAATGAGGGGAATCATCCACACCTCTGCCGGCAATCAACACTTCAATTAAATCAGCCGAAACCGGTTTCTTCAAATAGGCACTCACAAAGGGATATTGCATGGCCAGGTCCCGGCTTTTCTTGCTCCCTGAACTTGACAGGATAAAGACTTCCGGCGTTTCAATATTGGCAACAAGCTCCTCAAAGCTATTCAAAAACGTTATGGCATCCATATCGGGCAAGTGAATGTCTATCAACACATAATCCGGGAATTTTTCAAACAATCCTTCTTGCTTAAGTTGTTTCAGGTAACTTAACAGGCCGGCTGCTTTTGAAAAACATTGGACCTGTTTTTTCAAGGTCTCCTGACTCAGGCTTCCCCCTTTCACGCCTAGACAGTCCTGATTCTCGTCCACAATGGCTATTTTCTTCAATAAATTTGATTGGCACATTTTGCATCCTCCTCAATGCCCCCAATGTTCAATATCCATTCCAAAGAATCAGGCGCACACTAAATCTCAATTCCGTATTGCTTGATCTTGTTGTACAATGTTTTTCGATCAATTTTCAGCAGTCGGGCTGCTTTCGACTTATTGTACCCGGCCTCTTCAATGGTTCGCAAAATAAGCTGTTTCTCAAACTCAGACGAGGCATCTTTCAATTTGGATTCGCCAATTTCCACCGTTTCACTCTTCACTTCCGATTCCGATGGGTAAACAATATCGCGCGGCAGGCAGTCTTTTGTGATCTCCGTACCGCCTGACAGCAAAGTGGCCCGCTTAATCACATTTTTCAACTCCCGAAGGTTCCCGTGCCACGGGTATTTTTGCAAAATCAACTCAGCATCCGGCGCTATTTGTTCTACCTGCAAGCCCAACTCGTCATTGGAGGCCTGCAGAAAGTGATTGGCAAAAAACAAAATATCTTCTCTCCGCTCCCGAAGCGAAGGCAGGTTAATTTTAAACTCATTCACCCGGTGGTATAAATCTTCCCGAAAACGGTTCTGGCTCACTTCATCCAACAAATCATCGTTGGTAGCCGTAATAATGCGCACATCAACCTTCTGTGATTTGTTTTCGCCCACCCGCGAAACGGTACGTTCCTGCAGCACACGAAGCAAACGTACCTGAATGTCATAAGTCAGATTCCCAATCTCATCCAGAAAAAGGGTCCCACCGTTGGCCTGCTGAAAAACCCCTTCCTTATCGCGAACCGCGCCGGTAAACGATCCTTTGATATGCCCAAACAGCTCGCTGTTGGCCAGATCCTTCGGAATTGCCCCGCAGTCGAGTGCCACAAAAGGCTTGTTGTTACGCTTGCTGTGCTGATGAATAAACCGGGCAATATACTCTTTGCCGGTTCCGGTTTCCCCTTGAATAAGCACAGACATATTGGTTGGTGCCACACGCCGCGACAAGTTAATGACCGAACGCATATTATCACTCTTGCCCATCACAAAGTCACCATCGGTGTAAATGTGATCATCGGCCTGCGCGCTCTCCTTTTTCTCGTCGGTTAGTTTTTGCTTGACAAGAGCCAGAATCTCCTCGTGCTGCAAAGGCTTGGTGATGTAATCTTCAGCTCCCATTTTCATCAGCTTCACCGCCTGGCGAACATCGGCATAAGCGGTAATAATAATCACGATGGTGGATCGGGAAATCGCTTTGATGCGTTGCAGCAATTCCAGCCCATCGGTGTCAGGCAACCTAAAATCACAAAGCACCAAGTCGAAGGTTTTACTCTTGACCGCTTCCATCCCCTTTCTGCCTGAAAAGGCTGTTTCCACCTGGTAGCCGTTACTTGTCAGTTGCTTTTTCAGAATTTCGCAAATAAACGTGTCGTCATCAATGATTAGTATCTTACTCATAGGTTCTGCTTATTTATAGTCTTTTTATGCATTTGGCTTAATATTTTCGACGCGCCTTTCGGGCTTCCTGCTTCACATCCTGCAACTTACTGATAACCTCTTTGGTTTTATCCGGAAGTTTCTGATAGGCTTGCTCCCGCAAGGCCAGGTCTTCCAGTTCTTCCAGTTGTTTCACCAATCGATTCAACCCAAAAAACTTGAAGGAAGGGATGGCCCGATGGGCACTCTCACCCAATCGTTGCCAGGCTTGCTCATTCAGATCTTTCTCAAATCCGACCGCAAAACGGTGTGAATTCTTCTCGAATGTATCAATCATTTTATTGAAAAATGCCTCATCGCCATTCGACGTTTGCCACAGGCTATCCGTACTGAACCTATCCTCCAAAGGGCTTAAAGTATCCACAGGTGCATTGACCTGCAGGGGACGCGCCTCATTTCGGGTTAGCTGCAAAATATTGCAGATCTTATTATACAACTCCGTTTCCTTAAATGGCTTGAGCACATAACCATCAAATCCATGATCCATATACAAGTTAATATCACTTTTCAGCACATTGGCCGTTACAGCCAGTGCTTTGGTGTCAAAATTCGGGTTCCGGGCATCGTTTCGGATTTCACTCACCACCTCCAGTCCATTTTTATGGGGCATATGAATGTCGAGCAATACAATATCGTAGGCTGATGCGCGAAGCAAGCTTGCAGCTTCTTTGCCATTACGGGCCAGCTCATAATCAGCCTTCCAGTTTGACAAGACCGTTTCGGCCAGCAAAAGGTTATACTCATCATCATCGGCAAACAGAATTTTTTTGCCTTCCAGCTGATTATCCCGCAGCGAATAATGGCTCTCGCGTTCGGCTTCGTCCTCTTTCCGTGCTTTTTGCAAAGGCAGGGTCACCGAAAACAAACTGCCCGCTCCGGGTTCACTGCTCACCTGAATCTGACCATTCATCAGCTCAATCAGCTTCTTGCAGATGGTCAGCCCCAGGCCGGCTCCCTTGCGTTTTTTGTCCAGGTTGGCGGAAGACTGAGTAAACTCTTCAAAAATAACCGGCTGCAAGTCCCGCGAAATCCCCATGCCGGTATCTTCCACTTCAAACCGCAACTTTACGCGACCAGGCTCCTCTTCAACCAACAGGCAACGAAGTTCAACCACCCCTTCATCCGTATATTTCAGCGCATTCGACATCAGGTTGATCATCACCTGCCGCAGCCGAAAGGGGTCACCAATCAAGGTCTCCGGAATTTGCGGGTCAATCTGCACCGACAAGCGCAATTTCTTTTCATTGGCTTTAATGATGAACAGGTTGTAGATCACATTCAGTTCGCTGGTCAGGTTGAAAGGAATTTTTTCAATATACACCTTTCCCATGCCCAGCTTAAAGAGGATCAGAATTTCATTGACCAGCGAAAGCAGGTGCTCGGAAGAGTCGCTGATGAAGCGAATGAAATCTTCCTGCTGCTTGGTGAGTTCGGTATTCCCGAGTTGTTCGGCAAAACCGATGATGGCGTTGAGCGGGGTACGGATTTCGTGGCTCATATTGGCTAAAAATACCGACTTGGCCTGATCGGCTTTTTGTGCGTCGTCCTTCGCTTTTTTCAGGCGCATTTCCACTTCCTTGTCCTTGGTCACATTCTGCACAATAGCTGTTCCCCCAACCACTTGACCATTGAAATTCCTTACCGGCGTGGCCCAAATGTAATACACCTGATCCTCAATCCGGATTTCGCCATCGCCCATCTCGCCACTTAGGGCTTTGTGGTAAAACGGGAACAGGCGCTTGTGAATCTTCTCATCAAAGGCTTCAAACAAGGTTTTGCCGGCAAAATAGCTATTGGTCAAGCCAAAGCGTTCTTTTTCACGCCCGCCTGCCAGCACATAGCGGTAGTCCGAATCAAACAAGTAAACATCAATATCGGGCAGGTTTTCAATCACAATCTGCTGGTAGTTTTTAATGTCGGTCATGGTGGTGTTCGAGAAATTAACACCCCCCATAATCAGCTCATCACCGCCAGCTTCGGCAAGCAACTCCAGGCTGATGTTTGCCGCCAAAGGAATACCCTGGGCAGAATTAATGATCGTTTCAAACTCCTGATTTTCCTTGCTGGAAAGCAAGCGGTCAACCTTCTCTTTGAAAACCTCCTGCCGCTCCACTTTCAGTAGGTCGAACAATTGCAAAGAGCCACTTCTGGTTGGGTAAAACAGGTGGTCGAAAATACCGGTATACCTAAAAACCGTATAGCTCCGGTCGAAAATAAAGATGGCTTCATGCCTGACTGAATCCAGGTTTTGAGATTCGCGGGTAAGCGGGTAGCCCAGCTTGGTGGACTTAATCTTATTACTCAGCAGTTCGAGCAAGTCATCCAACTCCATCAACGACTCCACGTCAATGTCCTGATGGTCAAGCTGACTGATAATTCCGGCAATTTCTTCAATTTGTTTTTCCAGTTTTTTCTTCATCGATGCACTTTGGTTAAAAGGCTTTCATAGCCCTGTTCCTGAATTCTGCACCCGGTAGGTTCCGCCCTCTGAACATAACAACAATACCCTCCTGCCAAGGTTTTCAAGTTATCAATTTTTCATAAGCCAGCAATCACATCCGTAGGATTATTCCCCATAAAAAATAGTTCCTTAACACGACAGTACCAGTGAGCATCGGACAAAAAAGGGAGGTCTTTTTCATCCGAAGCCCAACGAGCAACCACAACAAATCGCATCTCCGCCTGTTATTTCGATAGGCAATTGCAAAATGCACAAGCAACTTTTAAGAGCCAATGAACTGCCATAAACTTTTTTAAGTGCAAAATTCAATCAAACATTGACTTTTAATTATCTTTGCCGCTACATGTTTCAGAAGATACAGTTAACCATAGTCATTTTACTGAGCGCGATAAACGTACTTTTCGCTCAAAGAGAACTCCAAAACTTTGGAGGATACAACATGGACACCAGTCAGCAGCCCGCGGATAGTATGGATGTTGATGAGCACGACCATGACCAAAAAATTCCGTCCTACATTCATAGCTGGAAGCTGAAAAACAACGGCGCTTTACTGGAAGCTGCCGAAGTGGATACGGTCTTGAATTTCTTTCACCTGTACAATCCCATTTACCAGCAAAGCATCAGCAATACCTTTACCGGGAACTTAGGCGGCGCGTACCTGTCGAATAACTTTTTCAAGCGCGAGGGCGATTCGGATTTCTACTTCTACCGGAACTTTGACCTGTATGCCAAGTTTCCGACGGACATCCGTTACTTCAATACCACCACGCCCTACACCCTGCTGGACTACAGCCAAAGTGGCAACAAAAACATTAAGAATGAAACCCGCTTCAATGCCTTTCATTCGCAAAATGTAAATGAAGACTTCAATTTCGCCTTCTTTTTTGATCAGGCCAAGTCAACCGGCCATTACGAATACCAGGAAAATAAATTTCACACCGTTGGACTTTACTCCAGCTACGAATCCGACCAATGGGTTTCGCATTTCAACCTGCTGTTCAACCGAATCAAAAACCAGGAAAACGGAGGGTTGGCTGAAGAAGATGTGGACTTAAACGAGTTTGAAGAAACCGACATTTACATTGTCAACCTGGATCAGGCCAAATCATCGCTGCGCAACAACAACTTCTACTGGAACACGGAATACCGGCTGGGAAAAACCGTCGAGGTGGAAGATTCACTGGGCAATATTATGGATGAATTTATTCCACGCACCGGTTTCTTTTACCAGGTGGAATATTCAGGCAACCAAAAAACCTACAACGACGAGGATGAAGACTCGAACCGGAATTTCTACCGGTATACCTACATCGATTCCACACGAACCGGCGACACCATTCGCTACAACCGGTTGACCAATACCTTTCAACTAAAATTTTACGAGGCCCCCGACCGGAAGTACACCTTCACCAAACGGGCCTATATCGGGCACGACCTCATCCGGATTAAAATGCCGGTGGACACCATTCAGCAACTGTACAAGCACAGCAACACCTTTGTAGGTGGCGGCATCTCGCGCGATGAAGGTACGTTCTGGAAGTGGGGCGCGCAGGGGAAATTCTACCTGACGGGTTACCGCTCGGGGCAAACCGAATTGAACGCCTTTATTTACAAACCCATGCGCATTGGGAAAGACACGACCAGCCTGCGTTTGTCGGGCGAACTAAACACGATTGTTCCCGATTATTTCGAACAGCGCTTCAGCTCGAACCACTATGCCTGGAACAACCGCTTTGACAACATCAATGAAATGATCCTGAATGCAGAGATCAATTCGCAAAGATACAAGCTGACCCTGGGAGCCAATTATGCCTTGATTGGCAACTACATTTACAACAATGCCGAAGCCCTGCCCACACAAGGCGGATCGGAGTTACTCGTTGTATCGGCTTACCTGAATAAAACCATCGAATCCAAACATTGGCTGTTGCGCGGACAACTGCTGTGGCAAAAAGGCAACCAGGAAAGTTACCTTCATTTGCCGGACTTCAGTGGTTACTTCAGTCTGAATTACAAAACCATTATTTCCAAAGTCCTATACACTCAAATTGGTGCCGATGTGCGCTACAATACAGAGTTCTATGCTGATGCCTATGATCCTGCAACAGGACGTTTCTATTGGCAAAATCAAGATAAAATTGGTAACTTCCCCTTCGTTGATGCACACGTCAACCTGAAACTAAAACGAACCCGGGTCTTTTTTCAATGGCTGAATGCCGCATCCGGGCTTTTAGATGGCGGTTTTTGGGCGGCACCGAAGCATCCACTTTATCGACGGACTTTCAGGCTGGGAGTAGCCTGGACGTTCTACGATTAGTCAGCAGTTTACCAAATGCATGAGTAAAACCCATACATACATTCAATTTGTTTCGTTTCTGCTCGTTGCTCTTCTTTTTTCCTGCAAAAGCAAGAAAGATTCCGACCTGCAAGACGACCAACAACGAAAAAATGACCTGACCCGGATTATGAAATCCGGACAACTGAAAGCCGTGGTGGATTACAACTCGACCAACTACTTTATTTACCGGGGAAAACCCATGGGCTTTAAGTATGAATTGCTGAAACAGCTGGCCAAAGACATGGATGTGGAGCTGAACATTTCAGTCAGTAACAACCTGGAAGAAACCTTTGACGGGCTGAACAGCGGCCAATACGATCTGGTTGCCAAAAACCTCACCATCACCAAAAAACGGGACGAAACCATTTCCTTCACCCTACCGCTGGAGCAAACCCGGCAAGTGCTGGTGCAGCGCAAACCCGACAACTGGCGCAGCCTGCCTAAGTACGCCCTGGAAGACTCCATGATTCGTAACCAGCTTGACCTGGCCGGCAAAACCATCTACGTTCAGAAAAACACCACCTACTACCGTCGCCTGGTGAACCTGTCGGATGAGATTGGGGAAGAGATCAACATTGTTCAGGACTCGGTGTACGGAGTGGAGCAACTGGTTTCGATGGTTGCCAACGGAGAAATTGACTACACCGTGTGCGATGAAAATGTGGCCAAAGTCAACCAGACTTTTTACCCGAACCTTGACATTGACACCCCGGTCAGCTTTCCGCAAAACATTGCCTGGGCCGTCCGCAATGGCTCCGAAGAATGGCTGAACTACCTGAACAACTGGATTCGCCACTTTCGGAAAACGACTCTCTACGCCGTACTTTACAACAAGTATTTTGAAAACAGCCGCTCCAGCAGCATGGTCAACAGCAGTTACCACTCCATTGGCGGAGGCAACATTTCGCCTTTCGACGACCTGATTAAGGCCAGCGCCGAGCAAGCCGGGCTCGATTGGCGTTTTCTGGCGGCCATCATCTACCGCGAATCGCGGTTTGACCCCGAAGCCGAATCGTGGGCCGGCGCTTACGGACTGATGCAAATCATGCCCGAATCGGCCGACCTGGTGCGCATGAACGAATTTGAAGAACCCGAGCAAAACATCCGGGTGGGCGTGCGCATTTTACAATGGCTCGATAAAAACCTCAAGCCGGAAGTGCCCGACTCCACCGAACGTGTGAAGTTTGTGCTGGCTGCTTACAATGTCGGCTTGGGACACGTGAAAGATGCCCAGCGGCTGGCCAAGAAATACAATAAAGATCCGGAGATTTGGGACGATAATGTAGACTACTACCTGCTGAATAAGTCGGCCTCGAAATTTTTTAAGGATCCGGTGGTGCGCTGGGGCTATTGCCGGGGCGAAGAACCCTACAACTATGTGAACCGTGTGTTGGAAACTTACCGCGATTACCGAAACATCATTGCAGAGTAAGGCTTCCTTCGCGAAGCAGTTCAAAAAATTCGGCTAAAATCATGGCGGTGGCCCCCCAAATAATTTCGCCTTCGTAAGGGTAGCATGGCACCGTAAGCCGTCCACGCAAGGTGTCCAGCTCGGTATGCTCAACCCGCTCTTCCTGCACAAAATCCTGAATGGGCAGTAAAATCAGTTTTTCAGCTTCGTCATGGTTCAGCACAAAATCGGGCTTGTAGTCGAGCCAGCCCACATACGGAAAAATGGTAAACCCGCTTACCGGCACAAACAACTCCGACAAGCGGCCCAGCAAACGCACATCCAGCGGCGAAACGCCCACTTCTTCCTGCGCCTCGCGCATGGCCGTCAGCTCCGGACTTTCGCCTTCCTCAATTTTGCCCCCCGGGAAACTGACCTGCCCCGGATGATCTTTCATGTTCGAATTGCGACGGGTTAAACAGGTGTAAATACGCCCTTCGTGCGGAAACAACAAAAGCAATACACTGCTGTACTTCACCTCCGGCACCTCCTTAAAACCAGCCCGCAGTTTACGGCCCGGCGGAAGCAGCTTCCGATGTGCCTGCTCGCCCGGCAAATCGCGCTGAAGCAACTGCTGTATGTATTGTACAAAACTGAAATCCATGACTACAAGATAAGAAAGTTAGCGCCAAAACCGACACCTAAGCAACAGCATTTTGCAGGAAGTTAACACAAGAAAAACAAGGCTGCTGAAGCCAAGAATAAGGAATTGAGCATTCAAGGCTCTCCCCGGGCGCATCCTCATCCGGCGCAAAGGCGTTTTCCCTTTCCTGCTTTTCAAGGTGCACGCCCTCCTTGGGCTACGATAGCGGTTCTTTCGCTTTTGTTTCAGTTGGCACTAATTTTCTCGCAAACCCAGATTGTCCGTGCAAACTTCTTCCCTTTTTTCCCAACCGAGCAGCCATCTGAAACTGTCAGTCCCGATTTCCGGATTAATGGTTGAATATCCGAAGTGGATACAATTACGACCCGGGAGGTTAATTTAGCGGCTGATTCCAGAATATTCAGGGTGATTTCGTCATTCGAAAAGGAGTACAAATTGTAGGGAAGGTCAACGATTGCCGTGTCGTACGGCTTATCCAGCTCCTGAATGTCTGAGCGGTACACCTTCGCCGTATAATTATAGTGCGCCAGGTTTTCCCTTGTGCTTTTACACGCTTTCCAGTTAATGTCACATCCTTCTATCTGGAACCCTGAAATGCAGGCCTCCAACATGACCGTACCAACGCCACAACAAGCATCCAACAAGCGATTGCTCCGATCGCCCTTCGAAGCAATACTGACCAGCGTTTTAGCAATGTCCATATTGATCGCACTGCTAAACGAACACGGTTTATTTTTGTGTTTAAACCAGTCCGAATTGTGTTTGAGCAACACCCCGAAGTACCAGGTGTTTTCACAATAGCCGATCGCGTAAATGACCGAGGGTGTCACGTAATCGGGGTCCCCTTCAATCCGCAAGCCAACATCCCGCAATTTTTCAAGCCGTTCGGTATATTGGGTCAAATCACCATTCAGAATCAGGTACTCCGCCTTAAACCCATCGCATTGAATATTTTCGTTCTCGATGTTTTTCAACAGGACGGAATAGTCTTCGGACGAGGAAATAATCTCCAGCCGGCTTTTAATGAATGGGCTGATCGACGGATCAACCTCAACACTCGAAAACAGCCAATTATTGTTTTCTTCCCGATTGAATAGCTGCCGGGATTCCAACTTGCATAATTCACTGTTATGAATGTCGTATTTAAACGAATAAATGTAATTCTGATTGGGCATAAGTAATGTCGACTTGTTGCGCTAAATTTTTAGTTGCAGCACGATGCTCATCAAACGATCGGACACTTCTCTGCGACCGAAAGGCTTGACGGGTTAAACCAGGAGGCCTGCCGCCCATCAGCTTGTTTCGTACCGTTTATGGTGCATCAATGGGCTTACTCATCAAGGCTATTGGCAGCCCCAGGATTGGAGTGAGCACCAATGACCAAAAAACGGATTTTCCATAGCCTATTTTTCGCTTTGCACCAATGTATTTTGCAATTAAATGAGTCAGCACAATATAAACGACAAAGATACCAATCCAAGTGTAATCCATGGTTTTAAATTTTAACGCGTTTCAAAAAAAAGCAAATCATTTATTTTTCAATAGTATTTCTCAATTCCGCCAAAGCCTTTAATCTGCTTATTTTCTTTTGTTTTGGCGATAAAGTTGTTCAGGCGCTTTTCAAATTCTTCGGGCCTTTTCCGGGCACTGTTGATATACGCCACTCGAATTCGCTTATAGGGTTCCGAAAAGTTTTGATAATTTTCCCAAACCAGCGGCTCGGCTTTTAACTGAGCGAGGATGTCTTCGGGAAACACGAATTCCTGTTGAATTATTTTTAAAACCTCATGCCGAATAGAGTCGTGAATCAACCTGTTTTCAAAGAGCCAATTTAAGCGCTCCATGTTGGGTTGCGAAATCGACGAGTTCTTTCGTCGCTTACAAAACCGTTGAATCGTAGTCTCTTCGTTCAGCGATTTAACCGTACTGTCAATCCACCCAAAACACAAGGCTTCTTCCACCGCGTCATTGTACAAAATTCGTTTTCGGCCCGTCTTCTTTAAGGGATATTCCAACCAAATTTCGTCTTCCGTCTCAAAATGGGCTTCCAGCCATTTCCGCCAATCCTTTCTGTCCGTAAAATATTTCGTTGGCAGTGTACGCATTGCTTATTGGTGGTTAACGTTGAGTGTATGCGTAGTGGCGGATTTCGGAGCGCGTTCCTGGCCGAAGGACAAGGAACTGCGAAACGAGAATCCGCAGTTGGCGTACCACCGAACCCCGCCCTGCAATATGTACTGTGTTATGCACTGGCATTTTCTTTTTTATAATTTTTCGTTTTTGTTTAAAAGTCTATTTATCAAATTGTCATCAAATCCAATTAGATTTAACACGCAACAAATGAGTAGATTTCGTAGTTGTTTTGTCAAAAAGTATAATTCTTTCCCGTCAAGAACGTTTTTGTTTTTATCAAAAAAGTGTGAGTAATAATTTCGAGAGTTTACTACATGTGTTAAGTTGATTGGTTTGTTTTTTATTTTGTTTACTCCATTAAAAAGTTTGATTAGTTCGTCTAATCTGGTTTTTAATGTCTTATCCTTGCAGTCAATAAATCTACGGTGATATCCTTCAAGGGACTGTACGATTATTAAAAAATCAAGGCTGGTAAATTTAACTTTTGGTTTTATGCTTGAAATTAAGTGAGTTCTAATTGGTGCGAGGCTTTTTTTAGAAGTGTACCACTTTTTAATAATGTTTGGAAAAACAGGTTCAATATCTTGAAAACTAAACAGAAAATGATAGGATTTATTTTTTGATGTTATTTCCTTATCTTCAATGAAATACAAAGAAACACGATTTGTTTCTGTATCACCATTTTTATATTCATAGAAGTCAGAATTATCGAAAAGAGTTAATTCTCGGTAGTTAATTGAAGAAAGTGTTGCGAGAGATAAAAATTGTCTAAATAGTCCTAATTTATTTAATAAATCAGCGAATGATTTTCTTGAAGTCTTGTGAGTAATTTCAACAATAGTATTTTGATAGAAGTGGTATTCTGAGTTGTCACCACTATCGGAAAAATTCCCAAAACCAAATATTTTTAATTCATAATCAGAACCAATTTCGAAGTCCTTTTCCCATGAATCATTTTTGTCCAACGAGACAGTAGTTTGAGATAGTTTATTATCCTCGGTAAGGCTAATTGTATTTTTTAGCATTCCAGAAGGTAACCAATCATATAAATTGCTTAAGTCTGCTTGAATCCTATTAAAAGTCAATTCATGAATGTCCAATAAATGTTTACCCTTTATAAAATATTGACAGAAATAATTGGTTGTCTGAAAAGGACTTGGAAAATTTACACTTCTCCGACCATTGCAAAAAAGTAAACTTATTTTTTCATTTTTATTATTTACTCCATGTATTATTTCTACTGTTTTATTGTCGAGTATGTTTAAAAGTACATCTTTAACATTAGTTTCAAAACCACCAATAAGTTCTAATCTTATTTCCTTATTTTTTTCGAAATATAAAATTCCTGGAACTTTATTTTCGATGTTCTCAGGCAAAAACCAAAAACCTTTATGTTCTTCGTTTTCAATCATAACTTATTTATTAGGTTCTTCATTTATGCTTGTGCATAACGGTTTGGCTATGTGGAGTGCGGGACTTTGAAACGCTTCATTGTCAGGCTGCCACTGAGCCAATTCGTTTATTCATATTTTTGTTCTTATAGCCAAATCGTCAAAGACGAATTGGCGTTGTTACAGCGAAGAACTGCGGTTAAATTACCCTCTGTACCCCGCATTACATATAGCTTTTGTTACCAGCTGGGCATTTTTATTTTTGATTATTTATCAAATCATCTATTGCAGCTTGTAATACTTGCCAAGATATTTTTGCTGTATTTATATCTGGAGAAAATTGACTACTCATCTGCTGGTAAGGATGGATATAATTTCGAAAATCACGCAAAGAATGGCTATATTTCTTAACATCTAATCCTATTAAACCAAGGTTATATGATACATCAATAAAGTTACTTAAAGACCATTCATGAAATGGCTTTACTTTACCTGTTTCCTTATTTATTGGACTTGACGTTGACTGATTAAACTCTTTCATTTTTGATGTAGCCGTTCCTAATAAAATACCTTCCAGAACACTCCCACACATAATCACTGCGGAAAGAGATAAATTATTTTCTAAACTTATTCTAATTTCTTCAAGCCTAGATTTGATAATTGCAATAACATTACTGTCAATTCCTAGTTTATCAATTTCCAGACTTTTAAATTCCTTTCTGAGAAAATCTTCTTTTGATGATTCTGAAGATTTCTTCTTAGTTCTAGATACACCTCTTAATTTATTGGCAATGGCTAGGCAATCATTGAATAATAAAGCTTCTTCTCTTGTTAACTCTTCATTTTTTAATTTCTTTTTCGCTCTCCAATATGCAAGCATTTCATTTGTTAGTTTGCCAACTATCATGTCAGTTTCTAATTGCCAAAAAACTCTTAACCGTTTAGCTTTTGAGTCACCATATGTAGAATATTTTGAATTGTAAATGTCAATTTTGCATGTATCAAATATAAATTGCTGAAAAGAAGGATTTGAAAAGTCCAACACATAACCATTACTCATTTCAAATTGACTTTCCAATAATAATTTATCCGTTTGTTTAAGTTTTGCCATTAAATATATGTTTCTAAATTATGCTCTTGTTGCCTTGCTGGTAACGTATGGTGCTATGAATAGTTGCCGATTGCAGGTTACGACCCTGTCAAGATACACTAAACTTAAAGTGGGCTACAAACCTTGAATAACCTACTAAACGGCAATTATTTATGAGCACGTGTTACCGCCTCTTATTTTAATATTGCAGCACGTAAATCATCTAATCTATTTAAGTTGCAAAACCTAGCTAGTACCATTTTGAATGATTTTGTATCAAATAAGCTACTACCTTTATTAATACAAGCTTTTATATGAAAGTTTAATAAAGGCAATAGATAATTCTTTCCTGAGACAATTTGCAACAACGTAGTTGTATTGTTAGTCCAAATTGCTCTTAGGCGATTCAATTCTGAAATATAAATTGAAAGTGGGTCAGCCTCACCTGCATTTCTAATTATTAGAATAATATCAACAATAATTGTATCTCTGTAATGTTGAAGCTTTATTAAATCAAACGTTGGTTTACCTTTTTTCTGCACTAAAAAATCCGAAGCTTTTTTAAGTTTCGGACCGCCTCCAAGTACTCGAAGTAATGCAAGGTGCAAAAACAAATCAATTAGAGCAGGCTCAAGTGACTTTAACCAATTTGAAAAGGACAGGCGACTTCTAAGAACTTCCTTATCCTCCGAATTACTTAGATAAAGTAGCTCAATTGCTGCCTGTTCACAAATAATAAAATTTTCAATACAATACCCGTTTAGAACAAAAAGAGATTCGTCATTACTTCTATTTTCGCCATTGATTAACTCTAAGTCTCCATCTACTATAAATAGTCGTCTTCTTGAATTTTCATTTTTTAATTCATCATATTTCCTCAGCACATTGGTTTTACATCCCAAAGGAGTAATGTCATTTATTTTTATTTCTTCACCAACAAGTCTATTGAACAACAGCTTATAGAATTCCTTATCCTCAATTTTATCTTCTGTAAAAATATCAATATCATTACGATATTTAAAAAAATTACTTAGAACACTGAGTGTGTTATAATTATATTTCAACATTCTAATTCAATTTTAATAGGTCTTCACAATAACTACCTCCAAACTCAGAAATGATTGCAGGTGAATGAGTTGCTAATATGAATTGTGTCTCAGGGCTGGCTTTCATCAAACTTTTTACAAAAATTTCTTGCCAGGCAAGGTGAAGTGATAGTTCAGGTTCATCAATGATAAAAATACCTCCGTCTTTTTCATATCTTAATTGAAAAAATACTAAATGAGCTAGCATTGATATAATTTGTTTTTCACCTGATGATAATTGATATGGTTCAACAGTGTTACCATTTTTAAAAACTATACTAATATCCCCTCGTTCATCTATATCTATGTTTTTCTTACTTTCTAGGAAGAAATGATTTATCAATGATTTCAATTTATTAACAGGCTCAAATAAGGCATCAATTTCATTTTGATAACTCTGGCTAAACATTATTATTTCATTAATACGCTTAAGCTGAGGCTGATTTGTAAACCATTTTTGAAATACCTCTATTCTTTCTTCTACAACTGCTTTACTCTTATCTTGCTTTTCTACATCTTGAATTTCTCTTAAGACATTCTCCATTTTATCAAAGAATAATTTTATTTTCTCTTCAAAGTCTCCAACGTTTAAGTTTTCAATCGCTGTTAAAGTATCCTGTCTTTTCTTTTTTAATTCTTTAAAGTCATTTAGTAGCTTGACATCTTGATTCTCAATAAATTCAAATGTTTGTGCAAGTATCTTATTTTTAAATTTTTCATTTATAGTCGGTTGTTTTCCTGCAATAATTCTATAGTAATCATAAAGAAGCCCTTGTACATCCATCAAACTTACATTTAATGGGTCATTTAGTGCGAACTGACTCATCTTCTTTCTCAACATGAAAGAGTTCCTATTCCTATCGATATTATGCCCTTCATACACACGTCTATCGATTCCAAGAAATAGAGGCGTTGCTAATTTCTTAATCTTATCATAGACTTCTTCTTCTTCAAATAACTGTTTGTAAGTATTTAGCTTCTCTCTGTGCTCATCTCTACTCAAGCTACTATCTGGCATATTGATATTGTATTTGGTTAATAT
The DNA here is from genome assembly GCF_050589705.1 of Sunxiuqinia rutila. Classification (NCBI taxonomy): domain Bacteria; kingdom Pseudomonadati; phylum Bacteroidota; class Bacteroidia; order Marinilabiliales; family Prolixibacteraceae; genus Sunxiuqinia; species Sunxiuqinia rutila. The sequence continues at coordinate 4,592 of NZ_JBNGOT010000018.1, read as the reverse complement.
ACCATCTGTATCCTCTCCATTAATCGACAACAGAATTTTTATTGTATTTGAATCTTTAATTGCACTTAACTTAATTGGAACTGAATCAGTACTCTCCAGAACTACTTCATCAAATTCAATTTGATTCAAATAGTTATATGATGGAGAAATCAACCCTAAAATAAGTTTAAGTACACTTGTCTTTCCGGTTCCATTTATACCAATTAGAAAGGTTATGTCTTCTCTAAAATCAATTTCATAGTTTAAATAACCATGAATATTCGTTCCAATGAATTTGTTTAGTTTCATTATTTAGTCTTTTTATTAATTGGCGGTAACGGTTGGTACATGTTGTCGGGGCGGATTTCGGAGAGCGTTCCTGTCCGAAGGACACGGAACTGCGAAACGAGAATCCGCAGTTGGCGTACCACCAAGCCCCGCCCTGCAATATGTACTTTGTTACCGCCTGTTGTTTATTTTCCATTTTGTCATTACTACCATGAAATTAATCCAGTCAAGAATGCAAGTCCAGCGCCAATCTCAATTATTGAAGTAAAAATCACCAATGAATTGTAAGCATGCTTTTTACCAAACAAAAGCTCGAATGGAAAAATTTGATTATAAAAAACCAGTCTGTCTTTTTCAGATGCTTTTTTTGTTATTACTCTGAATAGTGAGTATAAACCTGCACCTAAAAATCCTACTCCAATTATTATAGACCAAACGCTCATATTAAAATGTAAATTTCCAATTGTTCTTTTCTGCTTTCTCAACTGCTACTTTCAAGTCTTGTTTTGCCAAACTTAAAGCAGTCAACATAGTTATATCTGGTTCTTTTTCTTTAAGTAACATTTCCGAAATTCCAATCTTTAAATTATTCATATTCCCTCCAGCATTAAAATAACTCACTAATCTCTCAAGTTGTACTGGATAAATTTCCCAAATTTCTCTTGTCCCAATTAAAAAGTCTTTGTGTGCACAATAATTTTTTGCGAGAATCTTGCTTTGTCGAAAATCAAGCTTTAGTCCATATTGATGGCTTCTCAACTTTGTCATTAATATTGGAAGAAAATATACGCTACCGAAAATCAGTCCAAAAATTATAATTAATGCAAGTATTAAAAGTATCTGGTCAATTGTCATTTTAGTAGTCTCATTTTAAATTGCTTTGTCTTTTTTTACAATTGGCGGTAACGGTCACTTGTAAGTTGTCGTTGCGGATTTCGAAGAGCGTCAGTGTCCGCAGGACAAAGACGGTCAAGAAAGGAGCGGAGACAACGCACCGCACTGACCCCGCAATGCAATTTACAATTTGTTAGCCACAGTATTTTTATCAAATTCTTTAGATATTTCAATTGCTTCGTTTACAATCAAATCAGGATAATTATTGATTTGGAGTATTCGAATAGCATTCCTCGTTTTTAGTTTTCCAGTCTTCAGTTTATAGTCGAAATCAACCGTATTATTATCCACTTTTTCACTGAAGTGATACAAGTCGAATTCGTATTTTAATAATTCCGCTAATTCAATGTCGTGTGTCGAGACAAAAACGATATTTTCATTTTTTGTCAATGATGAAAGGACCGCTTTTCCTGCCGAAATTCTTTCAATTGTGTTAGTCCCCTTAAAAATTTCGTCAAGTAGAAATAAGTTCGGTTTATCATCTTCACTTTTATCAATCATTTCTTTTATGGTCAGAACTTCCTCGAAATAATAACTTTTGTCATTCATTAAATCATCACTGATTCTGATTGCAGAAAATAACCTCATTTTTGGCATTGAAAAGCTTTTAGCAAAGCAGGTATTTAATGTTAATCCTGTGATAGTGTTAACACCAATTGTCCTAATAAATGAAGTTTTTCCTGACATATTTGAACCTGTCAAAAGGATGGATTTTTTGTTGACTTTTAGGTTATTTTCAATGCAGTCGTATATAAGCGGATGATAAATGTCTTGTGCAATTAGTTTTTTATACTCATTAATAATTGTTGGCTGGCAATAAGTTGATAAACCGTTTCTTAGTGAAGCTATTGAAATCAAAAAATCTATTTCGCCCACAAAGCGGAAAATATCTTCAATTTCTTTTCTTTTGGAATCGAGACGTTTTAATACTCCAAAAAGAAATAATGGCTCAAGTAAAAAGGCGATTTTAAAGAGTTCGAGAAATCCCCAAAAGAAAGCTGAAATGTCATTCTCCATTTTTGATTCCATTCTGAAAAATGACATCCTGTTTTTAATGCTTATTGTAATATCAAGCGATTTTGGAAGATTTGGATTCAGAACTTTCAGTGATTCGATAAAAAATAATTCGCGTGCAACTTTTATCAGTCGGAGTAATTGAGGAATTGAATCCAGGTACTGATATAAATTTCGTTTATTCCAAAAATGAATTACAAGATTAACTACAAAAACTCCCGACAGAACAAATACCATTTGCGGATTAAATGGAATTAGAATAATTGAGAGTAAACTTGTGAATGAAAGCAATTTTGTAATAAAGAACCATTTTGGTTTTTTCATGTGTTCATCCTGAAAAAGGGTAGTTATAAAAAAGGCGTCATCATTTGTAAGTCGTCCTAATTTTAGTTGTATTGACGTTCTTAATTCAGGCGAGTTTGATAGAAGTTCTACTAATTTCTCATTTACGTTTTCTGTTGATTTTGGGATTGTCCTAAGTCTTTGAAATAAATATTGTTGCCCAACCTTTGAAGCAGTCCTGTCAAGAAACATAAATAATTCATGAAAATCCAAGTCATTACATGTCCTGTCAGATAGAGTTTGAAATGAATCAGAATTGTCTTTTGCTTTAAAATACTTCTCAATCAAATTGAAATTGAATGAGTCATCTTTTATTTTTCCAAAAGATTCAATTAACTCTTGAATTTTCTTTTTTTTAAGTTTAAATATCATTCGATTCAGGTTTTTTTAATATTGTGGCTAACGGTCACGTGCTTGTTTTCGTGGTGGATTTGCGGAGCGCGTCACTGTCGGCCGATGCTGACTTGATTGCGGAGCAGATGCCCTAAATTTTGCACAAACCCCACCATAAAATAAGGCACTTTGTTACCACCCGTTTTTCATTTATAACTGCTTCTCTAATTTTTTCAGGTTAGAGGGGCGTGGAGCATCTCTATTAATAATATTACCTTGCTCATCAATGATTAAATAGCGTGGAATTCCAAAACTCCCTAACTTCTCCCTCAAGTCAGTTTTTAGTTTCTGATTTGCACGAATATGATTTCCTCTTAGGTTATAATATTTTATCATATCTTTCCATCTATCCTGATTTTGGTCACCATCCAAGGAAATATATAATATATCAACTCCTTTATTATTTAATGTTTCTTTTAATTTTTCATTGTATTCAAATTCTTCTTTACAAGGTGCACAAGATGTTGACCAAATGTCTACATAAATTTTCTTTCCTTTTAACTGCATAAAACAGTCTGATAGAGAATTTAGGTTTTTGTAATTATCAACAAATTTGTATTCTTCTTTAGAAGCAGCTGCAACTTTTAAATAAAAATTTGCAATTTTATCAATGCTTGGACGAATGTAACTTATGTATTTACTGTTTGGAAAATCAGTTTTAAATTGCTCAGATAAGTTTATAAGTTCTTTCTCAAATATCTTTTGTGCTGCTTGTGATTGAATATATGTCGCAGAATAATACTCCAATATCTCCTTTGGTAAAAGTCTTTCCGCAAGTTCAATATTATATGAATGAATAAGTCCTTGTTCTCTTTTTTCTTTTCTGATTACACTTATTGAGTCATAGTCAAGTTTTGTATATAAATTATACCAAAATGCCATATCCAATAATTCATAAAAATAATTGGCTTGTTTATTTAGTGGGTTAGTCAGTAATGTATCGGCCACAGCATTTCCCCACATTAACATAACCTCCTTTGGAGTTGTTTCATTATTTCTGAAGGAAGTAATATTTATTCTTGAAGCAAGGGAAGATATTGCAATATTATAGTATACATGTCTATCAGCACGGATTAAATTGTACACATCCATTGAAACATTTCTTTCCTTTAAATGAATGAGTTCTTTGTCCCGGAGTTCTATTAATTTATTGTAGATACTATCATAATTTGTGAGATTATTCGGGAAAAATCCTACCCCAGCATTGGGATGCGTTTGAGGTAATTTTTCGTAATAAAGCTGTGCTTCAGTTTTATGAATTAATTTTATGGGCTCTTTTTTATTTCCAATTTCGATTTCATAATCATTACCAGGTTCTATAATCAATAACTTATAATTTGATTCACTCAATAGGCTAACCATTTGTGGTTTATTAATTTTAAGCGAGATAATGAATTGGCCAGAAGAATCAATTGTTACGGAATCTTTAAACCAATTGTTAAAAGTCTCATTAAAGGTTGCCGAATATAAAAGCTCAATATCTTCTTTATTTATCACTGTTCCTTTAATAATCACATTCTCTTTCTTTGTATTACAAGCAGTTAATGTTATTACAAGTAGTACTAAAATCTGGATTTTTTTCATTTTTTCATTTTTAATGGGTGGTAACGGTCACTTGTAAGTTGTCGTTGCGGATTTCGGAGCTCGTTCCTGTCCGGCAGGACGGAACGATGTTGCGAGAA